>NZ_JAZHPF010000035.1 GCF_036543075.1 Deinococcus sp. YIM 134068 | reverse complement strand
TGAGCCGAAGCTCTCAGGTACAGCTTGATGCCTCGCTTGCGCTTGGCTTGTCGAGTCCGAAGACTCCTCACACGTCTGGAGTTCCTCGGGGGAGGAACCGCGTGTACCCCCCTGTCGGGCGGCCCTGTCATCGTCACTTGCATCAGCCTGTCATGCGTCCCGGTGGGCCTCTTTCGGGGCTTCCACCTCGCCCTTTTGATCGGGCGAAGGGAAATATAAGGCCTCGCACCGAAGATGTCAACACCCCCTCGCACGCCCAGTCAAGGTGTGAAGGTGGGTGCGTCCTCCTGCTGGGGCAGGCCGTAGACATGCCAAAGCGTGTCCACACGGTGAGCAACTTCGGGGGTCATCTCGATCTTGGGGGGCCACTCGCGCACGAAGCCCTCCTCGGGGAGCTTGCGGGCACCGTCCCAGACGAGCAGATTCGCCTGCGGCCATACGTCGCGTTCGGGGTCGATGTTGTTCAGGATGGTCCACCACACGTCCTGGGTGCTCGTCACGTCGGTCAGCTCGTCGCAGATGAGGAGGTGGCGGACGCCCTGCGCGGCGGGATGGGCAGCGAAAGCAGTCGCAAGGGCCTGCACCTGACCGGAACGGGTCTTCTGGAAGGAGACGTACCAGTACCCGTCCGGCGTTTGATGCTGGGCGAGGACGCCCTCGAAGGTGGGGAGATCGGCGCTTGTGTGGGGAACGAAGGTGGCTGCCTCGCGCTCGTGGCCCTGGCCCTCGCGGCTGCTGGCAGCGCTGCCGACCTCCTCGGGGAGCTTGGCCGTCGCGTCGATGATGAGCTTGCCGCCGTAGCCCCAGCCCCGGCTGGAATGGTCGAGCACGTCGGTAGGGCCGCGCGTGGTGAGGGTGTCCCGACCCGGCACGGCCCGCGCGGCGACTTCACGCCACACCGCCCCGAAGTCGTTTACCGGGACACCCTCATCCACCACGACGATCACTTTGGCGAACATCATCTGGCCGAGGCCGAACAGGCCGTTGGCGACCTTGTACGCCTGACCGGGGTACGTCTTCCTGATCCCCACCACGACGAGGTTATGGGCAACTCCGGCGGGCGGCATGTGATAGTCGGTGATTTCGGGCAGGATGAGCTGCGCGGCGGGCAGGAACAGGCGCTCGGAGGCCTCGATGAGGTAGGCGTCCTCCATCGGCGGGCGGCCCACGATGGTCGCGGGGTAGATGGGGTTCTTCCGCATCGTGATCGCCGTGACGTGGAAGCGCGGGTAGAGGTCGGGGAGAGTGTAGAAGCCGGTGTGGTCGCCGAAGGGACCCTCCACCGCCCAATCCTCCGCCGGGTCCACGTAGCCCTCCAGGATGAATTCGGCGTTGGCGGGTACGTCCAGATCGACGGTGATGCCCTTCGTGAGTGGGTAGCGCTGCCCACGCAGGTAGCCCGCGAGGGCGAATTCGTCGAGGCCGGGGATGGGCGGGAGGGGCGCGGTCGCCGCGTAGATCAGGGCCGGGTCGCCGCCGAGGGCCACCGCGACCTCCAGCCGCTTGCCCAGCTTCTTCGCCTTCTCCAGATGTTTCGTGCCCGTCTTGTGCCGCTGCCAGTGCATCCCGGTGACGTTCCTGCCCATCACCTGCATCCGGTACATGCCCATGTTGCGCTCGCCCGTCTCGGGGTCGCGGGTGATGACGAGGGGCAGGGTGACGAAGGGGCCACCGTCGAGCGGCCAGCACTTCAGGACGGGCAGCTTGCCGAGGTCCACCTCGTCGCCCGTCCACACCACCTCCTGCACGGGGCCGGAGCGGACGCGGCGGGGCGGGAGGTGCATCGCGTCGCGCAGCTTGCCGACATTGCCCAGCAGCCCGCCGAGGCCACCGCTCCCCTTGAGGTCGATGAGGTGGCGGACCCTGGCCGCGAGGTCGTCGAGGTCGGAGACGCCGAGGGCCAGCGCCGTGCGCTCGCGGGTGCCCATCATCCCGATGACGAGGGGGAAGGGACTGCCCTTCACGTTCTCGAACAGCACCGCCGGGCCGCCCGACTTCACGAGGCGGTCGGCGATCTCGGTGATCTCCAACTCGCGGTCCACGGGGACGGAGACGCGCACGAGTTCGCCGCGTTCTTCGAGCAGGCGCACGAAGCTCTGAATGTCAGGACTGTGCCGTTTGGGAGGGGCCATAGCGCGAGTGTAGGGGCGAAGGGCCGGGGCAACCGTACCCCATCAGCCTCCAACGGAAGGCGGACGACCAAAGGGGGACGACTCGCGGAGACCTCGTAGATACGGTGCCCCCATGACCGCACCGGACGAGCCGACCCCGCCTGCGCCGCTCCCTGACTTCCCCGCCATTCCCCGACCGGCGAAGGCCGCCCTGCCGCTCCTCGCCGCCGCCGGGCTGACGCTCGCCGCGCATCTGCTCTCGGCGGGCCGGGGACCGGGATTGGGGGTAAACGTGGTGGTCTGGGTGGCTCTTTTCATCGGCGTGTGTTTGTGGATGTTGCGGCACAGAGGGCAGAGGCCAACCCGTGAGGCCGTGATCCTGCTGGGCCTGGCGCTCGCCCTCGCGGCGACGTTCGCCCTGCGGCGGGTGCCGACCAACCTCGCCCTGCTGAACGGGACGGCGCTCCTCCTCTGCCTGACGCTGGGGGCGGCGTACCTGCGGCATCCGGGGTTGAGCGTGGCGGGGGTGTGGGCACAGGCTGGAACGGTATTCACGGGCGGGCTGCGCTTCGTGTACGGGCCGCTGGCGCTGCTCGAACGCTTCCCGTGGGCGCGGCTGCGTCCGGCGAAGGGGAGCGAGATGGGGCGCTGGGGTGTCGGCCTCGCTTTGACCCTCCCCGTGCTCCTGATCTTCGGTGGGCTGCTCGCGGGGGCGGACGGGGCGTTCGGGTCACTCGTCGGGCGGCTGCTGAACTGGGACCTGGGCGGGCTGGGTGAAACCCTCTTCCGCCTCGCCTTCTGGGCGGCCCTCGCGGGCGGGCTGGTCTACCCGGCGCTGATGGCGCTGCGGCCCACCGTCTTCCCGGCGGGCGAACCGTCCGGCCTGCCGCGCCTGGGGCTGATCGAGGTGGGGCTACCGCTCGGGGCACTCGGCGCGTTGTTCGTGGTCTTTCTCGGCACCCAGCTCCCCTACTTCCTGAGCGGGCCGAGCCTGCCGGACGGCTTCACCTACGCGGATTACGTGCGGCGCGGCTTCGGGGAGCTGATGACGGTCGCCCTCCTGACGCTGGTGCTGCTGCTCACCGCGCACGCCGTCACCCGTGGGGAGGTGCGGGTGGGCCTGACCTACCGCCTGCTCAACCTCGCGGTCCTCGCGCCCCTCGCACTCGTGATCCTCAGCGCGGCGAACCGCTGGCGGCTCTACACGCTCGCCTACGGGCTGAGCGAGATTCGGGTGATGGGCGCGGCCTTCCTCGTCTGGGTGGTGCTGGCGCTCGGGTGGCTCGCCCTCGGCCTGTGGCGCGGGAGCCTGCGGCACTTCGCGTATCCGGCGCTGCTGCTGGGCCTGGGCACGCTGCTTGTGACGACGGCCCTCAACCCCGCCGCCCTGATCGCCCGCGTGAACATTCACCGCGCCGTGACGGGCCTGACGAACGACCTGCGCCGCACGCCGCAGAACGTGGATGTCTGGGAGCTGCTGGACCTGGGGGCGGACGCGGTGCCCGCCGTGGTGGCGAACCTGGACACGCTGACCCAGGAGTGCGGCCCGAACTGCGCTCAGGGCCGGGCGTTCATCGTGCGTCACCTTCAGGACGAATACGGCCTCCCCACCGACCCCCGCTCTTGGAACGCGGGCGAGGCGCGGGCGAGGCGGCTGGTGCTGGGGCTGGAGTGACTCCGGCTCAAGTCACGTCCCCGCCCGAATTGCCCTCCCGTTCCGCCCTCAAGGCCGCGATGTCCTGGCGCAGGGCCACGACTTCCCGGCGAAGCGCGGCGTTCGTGGCCTCGCCGTCATCCTCACCGTCATCCCCATCATCCGCAGTCTGGTCGCGGCCCACGAAGAAGCTGGCGACGGACGCCGTGAGGTAGCCGAAGACCGCGAAGCCGTACAGGGCGAGGAACCACGTCAGGAAGCGGCCCTCCGCCGTCTTCGGGAAGTAGTCCGACCCCATCGTGACGAGAATCATGGCCGTCCACCACAACCACGAGGCGTAGCCGGTCAGGCCGCTCTCGCGGGCGGCGGGCACGTCCTCGAAGGCGAGCATGCCCGCCGCCCCCGCGAGCGCGACGAGCAGGGTGAGCAACGCGACATAGCCCACGCCCCGCCGCCGCACGGCCCGCCCTGCGGCGCGAAAGCCCCGGTTGAGGGAGGTCAGGAGCCGCACGAGATTGAGGGAACGGGTGGCGCGCAGCAGACGCAGCCCCCGCAACACCCTCACCGCGCGCAGCACTCGCAGGGCGGGCAGGAGCAGGGACACGAGGGTGAGCCAGTTCGAGCGCAGGTAGGCCCGCTTGTCGGGGGCCACCGCGAACGACAGGAGGAAGTCGAGCACGAACAGCACCCAGATGACGTTGCTCAGGAGGTGCAGGCCCGGACCCAACCCGCCCGTGAGGTCCACGACGAGCAGGGCGAGCCACACGAAGCCCAGCACCGTCATCGGCACGTCGGTCAGGCGGTCGAGGTGGCGCAGAAGTTCCAGGCGCTCGCGGTGCAGGCGGTGGGATTCGGGAGGGCCGGACATGTGGGCACCGTAGCAGCGGCCCCCGCCCGCAGCATCCGCCCCGTATCCTGCCCCCATGACCCTCTCCCCCACCGAGCGGATGCGGACGGCGCTCCAGGGCACCCCCCTCGACGGCTGGCTGATGTACGACTTCCAGGGCCTCAACCCGCACGCCCGGCGGGTGCTGGACCTCCCGGCGTCGGCCTTCCTGACCCGGCGTTTCTTCGTGTGGGTGCCGCGTGAGGGGCGGGCCGTGCTGCTCCACAACCACATCGAGGGCGGGACGTGGGCGGCACTTTCGGCGGAGTGGGACGTGGAACGCCGCGCCTTCGGCTCACACGCGGAACTCGAAGCGCGGCTGGCCGAGGCTGTGGCCGGGAAGACGGTGGCGATGGAGTACAGCCCGCTCGGGGCCGTGCCCTACGTGGGGCGGGTGGACGCGGGCACGGTCGAGCGGGTGCGGGCGGCGGGCGCGCGGGTGGAGAGCAGCGCTGACCTTCTCCAGTCCTTCCTCGTGTGGTCGCCGGAGGACTTCGTGGCCCACGGGCGGGCGGCGGCCCTCCTGATGCGGGCGAAGGACGACGCCTTCCGCCTCATCCACGAGCGGCTGCGCGCGGGCGAGGCGGTCACGGAGCTGGACGCCCAGGCCGTCATCGAGCGGGCCATCGCGGAGGAAGGGCTGGTGAGCGGCCACCCCGTCAACGTCAGCTTCGGGGCGAACGCCGCCGACCCGCACTACGAGCCGGGCGGGGAGCGGAACGCCACCCTGCGCCCCGGCGAGTGCGTCCTGATCGACCTGTGGGCGCAGGAGCCGGGCCGCCCCTTCGCGGACGTGACGTGGGTGGGCCACGCGGGAGAGCCGGGCACCGAGTACCGGGAGGCGTGGGAGGCGGTGTGCGGGGCACGGGACGCGGCGCTGGCCCTGCTGCACGAGCGGCACGGCGACCTCCAGGGCTGGGAGGTGGACCGGGCGGCGCGGGACGCGATGGGGGCGGCGTGGGGGCCGCACTTCCTCCACCGCACCGGGCACGATCTCGGCGTTCAGATTCACGGGTCGGGTGCGAATCTCGACGACTACGAGACGCGCGACACCCGCCGTCTCACCCCCGGCCTCGCCGTGACGGTGGAGCCGGGCACCTACCCGCGTGAGCGGGGCTTCGGCATCCGCTCCGAGGTGAACGTCTACCTCGCGCCCCACGGCCCGCAGGTCACGACGGACATTCAACGCGAGCCGTTCGTCCTCGGCGGAGGTGAGTGGGCGGAGGTGCGGGCAGCGGCGTATGGGGGAGGCTGACCTTTCACCGCTGCCTTAAGGCTGTCTGAATGTCTGGCCCCAGTAGGCTAGGCGCATGGCGAACCTCGGCTCCTCCACGATCATGCTGACGGGCGCGGGCGGCGCGCTGGCAACCGCTGTCGCCCAGGAATTGGAGGACGCGGGCGCGCAGCTCGTCCTCGTGGGGCGCGGCGAGAGCGTCGCGCGGGCCGCCGACCGCTTCCCCGCCACCGAGGTCCTCGACCTCGACCTCACCGACCCGGCCTGCGTGGACGCCCTGCGGAAGGTGAAGGTGGACGCCCTCGTGCATACCGCCGGGGCCTATGCCGGACAGGACGTGCAGAAGGCGACCACCGAGGACCTGCGGGCGATGTTCGACGCGAACATGCTCACCCTCTTCCACGCGGTTCAGGGCGTGCTTCCCCATATGCTGCGGCAGAAGGACGGCCTGATCATGGGCGTGAGCGCCGGGCAGGCCGCGCGCATGACCGGGCCGAAGGCGGCGCTGTACACGGCGAGCAAGGCCGCCGTCGCCGCCTACGTCCTGAGCCTCCACGACGAACTCAAGGCCAGGGGCGTGCGCGCCTGCGTCCTGTACCCGATGGGTGCCATCGACACCCCGAAGAACCGTGAGGCGGGGCTGGAGTGGGACACCATGATCGACCCGCGCGGCCTCGCCAAGAGTGTGGCCCACGCCCTGACCCGGCCCGACCGGGCGCATGTGACGGAGCTGAAGGTGTACCCGGACGTGTAGGAGCGGTCAGCTTTCAACCATCAGCGGAACATTGGAGGCACGTCGCTTCTCGGGGAGGCGTTCCAGTGGACGGCTTCACGAGGACGTGGAGTTATCTCTTCCCCCTCTTTCACGCTTGCCGCGAAAGAAAACTGAGCGTTCCAAACGCTCTCTGTTGCTCCCTGTTCCCCTGCGGAACAGAGCTGGGGGAGGAATGACGAGCACCGCCCGTCCTCGCGCCAGACGGTGAAAATGAGCTGCTTGTCCGATCTGTCACTCATAGCGACCATCCTCTACGGGGAGGCGGAGCGTCCTGCGCTCGTTGGAAGTCGGCTTCCCCAGTTCACCTCATCTTCATCATGTGGGGTCGGTGATCCAAAGGGGCAGGGCGCGCATAGAGGCAGGGTGAAGCGACACCTGGGCGGAACCTGTTCACGCCCGAGTGACGGGGCCTTTGAACTACGGCCCTGGGCCTTCGCCGTCCGCCCTTCTCGCCCTCACGCCGGAGGTTTCACCTATGAGCAACGACACGCAGGGCACGAGTACCCGCCGCAAATTCCTGGGCATGGCCGGTCTGATGGGCGCGGGTGCTGTGCTGTCGAGCTGCACGAGCGTCATCGCCACGATGCCCAGCCAGGACAACGGCCTCGACGCGGCCATCTTCAACTTCGCGCTCAACCTCGAATACCTGGAGGCCGCCTTCTACCTCGCCGCCGTGGGACGACTGGGCGAGCTGGACGCGGCGGGCGGCAGCAGCGCCCGCGTGACCCTGCCCTCCGGCTTCGACGGCAAGTCGGCCATCCCCGGCCTCTCCGCCGAGGTGCGCGCCTACGCCGACGAGATCGCCTCGGACGAGCTGGCCCACGTCAAGGTCATCCGCTCGGTGCTGGGAAGCGCCGCCGTCGCCCAGCCGCAACTCGACCTTGGCCCGGCCTTCGCCGCCGCCGGGAATGCCGCGTCGGGCGGGGCGATCACAGGCTTCAACCCCTACGCCAACGAGCTGTTCTTCCTGCACGGCGCGTTCATCTTCGAGGACGTGGGCGTGACCGCCTACAAGGGGGCCGCGCGCTTCCTCGACGACCAGAAGGCGGGCGGCAACCTGGAGAACGCGGCGGGCATCCTCGCGGTGGAGGCGTACCACTCGGGGGCCATCCGCACGCTGCTCTACCAGCGCCGCGCCCAGCAGGCCGCCGCCGGGCTGACCGTCGAGCAGGTCGTTCAGGCCATCAGCAACCTGCGTGACGCGGTGGACGGCAGCGACGACCGCGACCAGGGCGTGACCATGAACGGGATGGGCAACATCATCCCGACGGACGGCAACGCCATCGCCTACAGCCGCACGCCGCGTCAGGTGGCGAATATCGTCTTCCTCGACACGACGGGCGCGGCGACGAAGGGCGGGTTCTTCCCGAACGGGCTGACCGACGACGGGAATCTGGGCAAGCTGCTGGCGCTGTAGGGAGCAGTCAGGCGTCAGCTTTCAGCAGTCAGCAAAAGACACAGGGACGCGCGCCGGGGAGACATTCCCTCCGGCGCGCGTTCTCTTTGATTCAGCCTCCGACGGTCCGCAGCAGTTCCTCCAGCCCACCGGCAAATCCGTCGTCCAGGCGCGGCCAGTCGGGGGGAAAGGGCTGAGTGCGGGTCACGTCGTTGGGGACGACGACCACGCGCAGGCCAGCGGCGACGGCGGCGGTCGCGCCGTTCAGGCTGTCCTCGACGGCGGCGCATTCCTCGGGGCGCAGGCCCAGGCGGGAGGCGGCCAACGAGTACAGCTCCGGGTCGGGCTTGACGCGGCGCACGTCGTCCTGGGTGGCGAGGGTCTCGAAGAGGTCGAGGAGGCGGTGCTGCTCCATCCAGCGCGTCACCCACGCCCGGTCGCTGCTCGTGGCGAGGGCGAGGCGCAGGCCGGAGGCGCGGGCATCGTCCAGCACCGCGCGCACGCCGGGCCGCAGGTCCTGTTCGGCGATGTCGGCCACGATGCGGTCGCGCAGGCTCAGGTGGACGCGCTCGCGGTCGGCCAGGATGTGGTCCGGCAGTCCCGCCCAGGGGTCGAACGCCCCCCAGGTGCCGATGCCGCGCTGCCAGTCCGCGAGCGCCAGCTCCCGCCCGTGTTCGCGGTACAGGCCCTGCCAGTGCCAGAACTCGCGCGACTCGGTGTCGAGGATGGTGCCGTCGAAGTCGAAGATCAGGGCGCGCAGGGGGGGAGGCGGGGACATGGGCGCAGTCTAGAACCCACCCCCCACCTTTGGATGGAGGCACGTCCCGCACCGGAGCGGGTAGGCTGACCCAATGGCCGAGTGGGTGCAGAACCTGATGGACAGCATGGGCTACCTGGGCATCCTGCTGCTGATGATCGTGGAAAACGTCTTTCCGCCCATTCCCAGCGAACTGATCATGCCGTCGGCGGGCTTCGCGGCGTCACGTGGGGACATGAACATCTTTCTCGTGATTCTGATGGGGGTGCTGGGGAGTGTCCTGGGCACGCTGCCGCTGTACTACCTGGGGCGGGCCTTCGGGGAAAAGCGGCTGATCGAGTGGGCCGACAAGTACGGCAAGTGGCTCACCCTCAGCGGCAAGGACATCCGACGGGCCGACGACTGGTTCGACAAGCACGGCACGAAGGCGGTGCTGTTCGGTCGGCTGGTGCCGGGCATCCGCAGCCTGCTCAGCCTCCCGGCGGGCATGAGCGAGATGCCGCTGCCCAAGTTCCTGATCTACAGCACCATCGGCTCGGCCATGTGGGCGTCGCTGCTGGCGGGGGCGGGCTACCTCCTCGGCGAGAACTACGACCGGGTGGAGCAGTACGTCGGCCCCACGTCGCGCATCATCCTCGGCCTCGTGATCGTCGGGGCGATCTGGTGGTTCGTGCGGCGCAAGAGGGAGCAGGCGGCGTAGGGGAGGCGGAAGGAGGCAGCGCCACCGTTACTCCTTCACGGATGCGCTTGAATGGCCGTCTCCGTGACTCTCCTCTCTTCCAGCCACCTTCCCCTGACCGATCACGCGCAGGCCGTCACCTGGCTGGAACGTGACTCGGCTCTCGCGGCGCTGATCTCACAGGTGGGGCCGCTCCCGGTGCTCGTGCCCACATCCGACCCCTTCGGGACGCTCGTGCGGAGTGTGACCGGGCAGCAGCTCTCCGTGCGGGCGGCGGCGAGCATCTATGCGCGCGTGGTCAGCACGTTGGGCGAGGTGACGCCGGGGACGCTCTTGAGAGCCGAGCCGGAGACCTTGCGCTCGTTCGGCCTCTCGTGGGCGAAGGTCCGCACGGTGCGCGCGTTGGCGGAGGCGGCGCAAGGCGGACGGGTGGACTTCGCGCACCTCGCCTCGTTGCCGGATGAGGAGGCCATCGCGCAACTCACGCCCCTGCCCGGCATCGGACGCTGGACCGTGGAGATGTTCCTCATGTTCGGCCTCGCCCGCCCCGACGTGTTCTCCTTCGGCGACCTCGTGCTGCGGCAGGAGCTACAAAAGCTGTACTCGGACGACGTGCCAGACGAGGTTGTGGCCTCGTGGTCGCCTTACCGGACGCTGGCCGCCCGCTACCTTTGGGCGGAGAAGGCGCGGCGCAGGTTGAACGCGGCTGCGGGCACGGTGACAGGAGACCTGTCGCTCACGGACCCGCTGTAGGGCGCTTACCGGAAGCGCAGTCGGCCTGCTGCCTCACTCCTCCAGATACCGCTGGAGCGCCTCCAGCCGCAGAATCATCGGCGTGCGGGCACGGACGATGGCCCCCTCCTGCTTGAGCTTGCCGAGCGAATGGCTCACCGTCTCGCGGGTCGCGCCGACCATCCGGGCGATGTCCTCCTGATTGAGCTTGAGGGCCAGTTCGACGCCCTGCGCGTGGGGCCGCCCGAACTCCCGCGCGAGGCGGTAGAGCAGGCTGGCCACGCGCTCTGGGGCGCTATAGGCGCTGACGGCAGCGCTCCACGACTGGGCCTCGAAGAGGCGCGCGGCCATCAGGCGGATGAGCTTCATGGCGAGGTCGGGCTTGGTGTTCAGCAGCTTTTGCAGCTCGGTGCGCGGCAGCACGATCAGGGTGGTGCGCTCCAGCGCCTCGGCCTGGGTGGGACGCCTCTCCTCGGCCTGAAGCAGCAGCTCCCCGAAGGTGTCGTGCTGGCCGATGACGCCGAGAATGGCCTCCTTGCCGTTCGGGAAGAGCTTGCTGATCTTGACGAGGCCGCTGCGGACGAAGTACAGGGCGTCCGCCGGATCGTCCATGCGGTAGATGACCTCCCCCGGCCCGTAGGAGCGGTAGGGCGTCGTGGCGGCCACACGCTCCAGCTCCGTCAACTCAAGGTCGGCGAACAACTCGGTACGCTTGAGGTGCCAGACCAGGCTTGGGTAGTTCATGATCAGGTTCAGGATACTCGAAATGACGCCTGGGCACGGCCCGGTTTGCGGCCTCCCGCCTCACCTCCCTGAACCCGGTCCACCCCCGCCGGACGGCGGCCCTCCCCCCCGGCACCCACACCGCCCCCCCCCGCGTGACTTTTGCCCCAGAAAGTTTTAGACTGGGTACAATCAACAAGGTGTGGCGAGCCTCCCCCGACGGGTGACGGCCCGCCCGAAGGAGCCTGCTATGCCCGTGTACAAAGCCCCCCTGCGCGACCTCAAGTTCCTGATGCACGAACTCCTCGGCGCGCCCGAGGCCCTCGCCGCGATGCCGTACTACGCGGAGAACGACACCGCCGACGGCGACCTGATGAATCAGGTGCTGGAGGAGGCCGCCCGCTTCGTGGAGACCGAACTCGTGCCCCTGAACCGCGTGGGCGACGAGGAGGGCTGCACCTGGCATCCGGGCGGCGTCGTGACCACCCCGACAGGCTTCAAGGCCGCCTACGACAAGTACCGCCAGGCGGGCTGGACCGCGCTGGACGCCGACCCGGCCTACGGCGGGCAGGGGATGCCCCACCTCGTCAGCAACGTGCTCGTGGAGCTGCTGAACTCCGCGAACGTGGCGTGGTCGATGTACCCCGGCCTCTCGCACGGCGCGTACTCGGCCCTGCACGCGGTCGGCAGCCAGGAGCTGAAGGACACCTACCTCCCCAGGCTCGTGAGCGGCGAGTGGACCGGAACGATGTGCCTCACCGAGCCGCACGCGGGCACGGACCTCGGCATCATCCGCACGAAGGCGACGGACAACGGCGACGGCACCTACGCGCTCACGGGCACCAAAATCTTCATCAGCGCGGGTGAGCACGACCTCGCGGAGAACATCCTCCACCTCGTCCTCGCGCGGCTGGAGGGCAGCCCACAGGGGACGAAGGGGATCAGCCTCTTCCTCGTGCCCAAGTTCCTCGTGAACGCGAACGGCGGCGTGGGCGAGCGCAACGGCGTGGTGTGCGGCTCCATCGAGCACAAGATGGGCATCCACGGCAACGCGACCGCCGTGCTGAACTTCGACGGGGCGACGGGCTACCTCGTCGGCGAGATCAACAAGGGCATGAACAACATGTTCATCATGATGAACGCCGCCCGACTCGGCACGGGCCTCCAGGGCCTCGGTCTCGGGGAGGTCGCGTACCAGAATGCCCTCGCCTACGCGAAGGACCGCCTCCAGATGCGCCACGAGCCGCGCGTGAACCCGGCGGAGGCCGCCGACCCCATCATCGTGCATCCCGACGTGCGCCGGATGCTGCTGACGGGCAAGGCGTACACCGAGGCGGGCCGCGCGATGGCGATGTGGCTCGCGCTGAGCATCGACACCGAGCACCACCACCCCGACGAGGCCAGGCGCAAGGAGGCCGCCGACCTCGTGGCGCTCCTGACCCCGATTGCCAAGGCGTTCATGACGGACAACGGCTTTAATGTGGCGGTGCAGGCCCAGCAGGTCTTCGGCGGACACGGCTACATCCGCGAGTGGGGCATGGAGCAGTTCGTCCGCGACGCGCGCATCGGTCAGATTTACGAGGGCACGAACGGCATCCAGGCCCTCGACCTGCTGGGCCGCAAGGTGCTGATGGACGGCGGCAAGAAGCTCCAGAAGCTCGCAGGCATGCTCCAGGCGTTCGTGGAGGAGAACGAGGGCGACGAGGAGCTGGCCCCCTACCTCGACGCGCTCGGCAAGGCGGCGGGACAGCTCGGCAGCCTCACGATGGTCGTCGGACAGAAGGCGCTGGCGGGGCCGGAGGGTGCGGATGAGGTGAACGCGGTCGCCGTGGACTACCTGCGCTTCTTCGGGCACGTGGTCTATGGCTACCTGTGGGCGCGGATGGCGAAGATCGCCGCCGAGAAGGTGAATGCCGGGCAGGACAAGGACGGCTTCTACCTCGCCAAGATGCAGACCGCGCGCTTCTACTTCGCCAAGCTCTTCCCCGAGACGAAGGCGCTCGCCGCCACCATCAAGGCCGGAAACGAGTCGCTCGCCGTGGACGACCGGGTGTTCGGGCTGGAGCGGCCCCTCGTCGGCGCGTAACCCACCCCGTTTCCCCACAGGCCCTCACCCCCGAACGGGTGGGGGTCTTCATTGTTGGACGGCGGGACCCTTTGCCGTGCCCACCTTGCTAGATTAGCCGCTGGAGAGGTCATGCCCACCTACGTCTACAAGAACACCGACACCGGCGAAACTTTCGAGATCAAGCAGAGCATCCGCGACGAGGCGCTGACCACCCACCCGGAGACGGGTGCCCCCATCCGGCGTGTGCCCGCCGTGCCCGGCATCGCCTTTCGGGGCAGCGGCTTCTACGTGACCGACTCGCGGCCCAAGTCGTCAGAAGGCGGCGGTACAGGCGGTGGCGAGGCGAAGGCGAGTGCGAGCGGTGCCAGTGGGGGAGGCGGCGGGGAGTGACCCCCCTCGTCCGCGCCGCTGGCCTCACGCTGCTGCTCCTCGCGGCGGCCACGGGCGCGTACGTCACCGGGCGGGTGCAGGCCCAGCGGTCTCTCGTCACGGCGGACGAGATCAACACGGTGGAGGTGGCGCAGCAGGCCCTTCCCGCCGTCGTGCGGGTGGACGCCCGACTTCGCAAGGACGTGCTTCAGGCGGGCGACGATCCGGTGGAGACGGGCACGGGCTTCTTCTACAAGCGCAACCTGATCGTCACGAACTACCACGTCGTCCAGTTTCAGGAGTCGGTGAGCGTGACGCTCTCCAACGGTCGGCGCATCGCGGCGCGGGTGGAGGGCATCGATCCCGGCATCGACATCGCCATCCTGCGCGTGTCGGGTGTGACGGCCCCGAAGACGCTGGGGTTCGGGCGCAGCGCGGCCCTGCTGCCGGGGCAGAAGCTCATCACCATCGGGACGCCCCTCCGCATCCAGAACTTCGTGGGAACGGGCGTCTTCAGCGTGGCGGCCAGCGCCCGCGACGTGCCCCGCAACGATCAGCTCGGCGGCGAGATCGGGCAGTACCTCGTGACGACGACTAACATCCAGGGCGGCAACAGCGGCGGCCCGGTCCTCGACTCGCGCGGGGCGGTGGTCGGCGTGGCGGACGCGAACGCGGCCCCGAACAACTTCGTGCCCGGCGTGATCGGCATCGCCATCCCCGGCGACCTCGTGCGCCAGAGCCTCGAAGACCTGGAGCGCATCGGGGTTCCGCAGCGGGGCACGCTGGGCGTCACGCTCGTGGACCTCGATACCCTGGAACCGGCCCTGCGCCAGCTTGCCGGACTCAGCTCCTCCGAGGGCGCGCTCGTGGACGAGGCTCCCGCCGGAACCGCCGGGGCGCGGGCGGGGTTGCGCGGCAGCCTGCGGAACAGCCGGGGCCAGCTTCTCGCCCCCCTCGGCGACGTGATCGTGGCGGTGGACGGCCAGCGGGTGCGCGGCAGCTACGACGTGATCCGCCTCGTGGCCGCCAAGCGACCCGGCCAGACAGTCAATCTGCGGCTGTGGCGCAACAAGCGGAGCGTGGACGTGCGGGTGACGCTGCTGAAGCGGACGTTGCAGTAGAGCGACCAGCGGCCAGCTTCCAGCAGAGCAAAGGGACGCCTCAGACCACGCTGGGGCGCTTCTTTTGCTGGCGGCTGGCCGCTGGAAGCTGACCGCTGCTATCATCTCCCCGCTATGTACGTCGTCGTCGAAGGCCCCATCGGGGTAGGCAAGACCAGCCTCGCGGGCAGACTCGCGGCGCGCCACGGCGCGGACCTCAACCTGGAGGTCGTGGAGGAGAATCCCTTCCTCGCGCGCTTCTACGAGGCTCCGGAGGTCTACGCCTTTCAGGTGCAGGTCTTCTTCCTGCTCTCGCGTTTCAAGCAGCTCTCCGCCCTCGCGCAGCCGGGGCTGTGGAGCGGGCATGTGGTGAGCGACTACCTCTTCGACAAGGACTTCATCTTCGCGGCGATGAACCTGAGGGACGCGGAGTTCGCGCTGTACGAGGACCTGTACGCCCACCTCTCGCCCCGGCTGCCCACCCCCGACCTCGTGGTGTACCTGCGCGCCGAGCCGGAGCTGTTGCTCTCCCGCATCGAGAAACGGGGCCGTCCCTTCGAGCGCGCCATGCAGGCCGCCTACCTCGCCGAGCTGACCACGCGCTACGACGAATACTTCCGCACCTATCCGGGCCGCCTCCTCACCGTGGACGCGGGCGGCTACGACTTCGTGGGAAACGCCGAGGACGAGCTGGCGCTGATGAGCCGGGTGGAGGAGGCGCTGGGGGCGGAAGGGGTGGGGGCGGGCCGATGAGTGAAGGTCAGTGGGCAGTGGGCAGTGGGCAGTGGGTTGGTGGCAGTGTTTTCACCACTCACCACTCACCACTTCCCACTCACCGTCTGCGGAGCCGCTGATGTACCTCGCCGTCTCCGGCAACATCGGCAGCGGCAAGAGCACCCTGACGCGGATGCTCGCCGAGCGGTACGGGCTGCGACCCGTGTACGAGCCGTATGCGGAGAACCCCTACCTGGAGGACTTCTACCGCGACATGCGGCGGTATTCCTTCCATTCACAGGTGTACTTCCTCTCCAGGCGGCTGGAGCAGCACCTCCACCTCGTCACGGGGGCACGGTACGTCATTCAGGACCGCACCGTGTTCGAGGACGCGAACATCTTCGCGCGCAACCTGTTCGAGAGCGGGCAGATGGAGGCACGCGACTGGGCGACGTACCGGGGGCTGTACGAGGGCATCCTCCCCGCCCTGCGGGTGCCCGACCTCCTGATCCACATCGACGCCTCGCTGCCGACGCTCCGGGGCCGCATCGCCCAGCGCGGGCGCGACTATGAGCAGGCCATCCCCGACGCCTACCTGGAGGGTCTGAACCGCCTGTACGACCTGTGGGTGAGAGCCTTTGACGCCTGCCCGGTCGTGCGGGTGCCCGGCGACCAACTCGATTTCGTGGCGGACCCGGCGGCCTTCCGGTGGGTGTGCGACCGGGTGCAGGGGTACGGGTTCGGATTGCCGCTGCTGAGGTAGGTGTCAGCCTTCAGCGTTCAGCGTAGGCAGTTGCGGCGAATGACGACAAGAACATGTAGCCAACTCTTCTGCCCCTCCCCCTTGAACGCCTGATGTGCAAGAGAAAGCGAGCGTGTCAGCCGTGCTCTTTGCTCCCTCCCTCCTTGTGGGGGAGGGTCGGGGAGGGGGGTGACGAGCACCGCTCGTCCTTCTGCCAGACGATAAAAACGCTCCTTTTGCCGAATCCGCAATTCACATCAGGCGTCCCCTGGGGGGAGGCTGGGAGGGGGTGAACGAGCCGAGCGTCCCCAGAAAATGGACCGACACCTTCCTGTCGTCGTTCCCTAGCCCTGCTCCCCCACATGCTCCAGCACGTTCCCCAGCAGCCCGGATACGTGCGCGTCTGCCAACCTGTAGTACACGATGCGGCCCTCCTTGCGGGGGGCGACGAGGTTCTGGCCGCGCAGGAGGCGGAGTTGGTGGCTCACCGCGCTCTCGCTCGTGCCCGCGACGGCGGCGAGGTCGCACACGCACAGTTCGCCCGTGCCGAGGGCGGTCAGGAGGCGCAACCTCGTGGGGTCGGAGACGGCCTTGAGGAGCGTGGCGGCGCGGGTCAGGGCGTCGTCGCCGGGCTGGGCGGCGCGGGCGCGGGCGACGGCCTCCGGGTGAACGCAGGGGACCTCGCAGGTGTCCACGTCCGGGAGGCGGGGCAGGGGGGCCGACATGGGGTCAGGATACGGGGCGGGACCACCGGGGAAGGTGGCTGCTACTCTCCAACCGTATGCTCCTGCGTGACCTCGCCGCCACCCTGAACGCCCCTCCCGCCGCTCTCCCCGATGTGGAGGTGCGCGGCGTGACGCACAACGCGGCGTGGGTGGAACCGGGTTTTGCCTTCGTGGCGATTCGAGGGGCGCGGTTCGACGGGCACAGCTTTTTGGACGATGTGACCGCGAGGGGCGCAGTCGCCGTAATCGGTGAGGGGCTGCCGGACGGGCTAATCTCCCCCCTTCTCTACCTCACGGTGCCGAACGCGCGGGCGGCCCTCGCGGACGCGGCGGCGGCCTTGAGCGGGCACCCGAGCCGGAAGTTGCGGGTGGTCGGCGTCACGGGCACGGACGGCAAGACGACGACGAGTTGGCTCACCCGTCACCTCCTGCGGGCGGCGGGGCTGAGGACGGGTCTGCTGAGCACCGTGGGCTACGAGTTGCCGGACGGCGTGCTGCGGCACTTCCCCGCCCATTTCACCACGCCCGAAGCGCCGCAGGTTCAGGCAACGTTGGCCGAGATGGTGGGTGCGGGGGGGCAGGCCGTCGTGCTGGAGGCGAGCAGCCACGCCCTCGCCCTTGACCGGGTGCGCGGGGTGGATTGGGACGTGGCCGTGTGGACGCACCTGACGAGCGAACATCTGGACTTCCACGGCACGGTCGAGAACTACTTCGCCGACAAACGCAAGCTGGTGGAGCGTGCCCGTCATGCCGTCCTCAACGCGGAGGATGGTTGGACGGAGAAGTTGATGGGCGTCACACTCTCCGAGACGACCTATTCGATGGAGGACCGGGCGGCGAACTGGCGGGCGAGCGAGATCGAGGAGCGGGCGACCGGCCTCCACTTCCGCGTCTCGTCCCCAGTCGGCTCCTTCACTGCGCGACTTCCCATGATCGGGAGATTCAATGTGGCGAACGCGCTCGCGGGGATGGCAGCGGCGGCACATCTGGGCGCGACAATTCCTCAGCTTATGGAGGGACTGGCCTCCTTCCGGGGGGTGCCGGGCCGCATGGAACTCGTGCCGGGTGAGGAAGGCGACCCGCGCGTGATCGTGGACTTCGCGCACACGCCGCCGAGTCTGCAAAAGGCGCTGGGCACCCTGCGCGCCACGACCGCCGGGCGGCTGTGGGTGCTGCTCGGCTCGGCGGGTGGGCCGCGCGACCCCGGCAAACGCGCGCCGCTGGGCGAGGTGGCGACCCGTCTTGCCGATCACGCCGTCTTCACCGAGGAGGACCACCGCGACACGCCGCTCGCCGACATCCTGCGCGAGATGGAGCGGGGGGCGCGGGAGGCGGGGCGCTCCAACTTCACGAGCATCGGCGACCGCCGCGAGGCCATCGGTCACATCATCCGGGAGGCGCGGGCGGGGGACACGGTGCTTCTGGCAGGCAAGGGACCGGAGGACACCCTGGAACGCGATACGGAAACCGTGCCCTGGGATGAGGTTGCCGAGGCGCGGGCGGCGCTGGCGGAACGGGGATGAGCTTCACCGCCGCAGACCTCCTCCGCTACGCCCCGAACAAGGTGCGCGAGCGGGCACAGGGCCTGCTGGGCGACGTGAGCCACCGCGAGCGGCAGGGCGAGACCTCTCGGGCGCGTGTGCAGGGCAGCCGTCCAGCGCCGTACCGGGTGCATGTGAACCTGGAGAGCGGCGAGGTCGCCTGCTCCTGCCCCGACGAGTACAACGCGATCTGCAAGCACGCCTGCGCCACCCTGATGGTCCTGCGCGACGACCCCGCCTCCTTCCTGCCCGGCATGGCCCCGCGCCGTCTCCCGAAGGTCGAGGGCTGGACAGACGCCGACGTGGAGCGGATGTTGGAGCGGTTGCATGACCTTTCCCCCGAGGTAGTGAACGACTGGGCGCGGCACCTCGTTCAGCAGGCGGAAGAGGAGGAGTGGGGCTGAGGAGTCCGCCAAACGGCCTGCGCCGCGCCGAGAGAACTGCGTGACTTGGCCGATGTGTTCCACCCCAGCGTCGGGCACACTGGCGGGCGGACCTTGAACGACAAAGAAGGGGGCGAATATGACGGACACACCCGCAGACGACGGCGACCGGGGCCGAGGCGACGACACGACGGAAGACGACCGGGGCGGTCTCCACGCCCCCTTTCACAGACACAGGAACGGGACATGAACGGAAAGCACATCACCAAATTGGGCTTCGAGAAGAAGGCGGTGGCCCTCGCGCTGGCGGCGGCGGCCCGGCGTGAGGAGGCGGGTCTGGACCGCGAGGAGATTCTGGCCGAGTTGCGCTCGGTGCGGGAGAACCCGGCGGCGTACCTCTCGGGCGGGGTGTACGCGGACCTGGCAGCCGAATTCACCTCTCAGCAAGCAGTTCTCGACGCCCGCCGCGCGAGCGAGTTGCGGGCCGATCCTCTCCCCTACCGCGTGTGGGGTGCCGACCTGATCGAGGCGGGTGCCCGCGACCAGATGGACGTGGCGATGCGCCTCCCGATCAGCCGCGCCGGGGCGCTGATGCCCGACGCGCATGTGGGCTACGGCCTGCCCATCGGCGGCGTGCTGGCGACCGAGGACGCCATAATTCCCTACGGGGTGGGCGTGGACATCGGCTGCTCCATGCGCCTGAGCGTGCTGCCCCTCCCCGCTGGTGCCCTGAGCGCGGACGAGGCGACCCGCCTCCTGAAGAAGCACACCCGCTTTGGGGCCGGTGTCGGCTTCGAGAAGCGCGACCGCGAGGACCACGAGGTTCTGCATGAGGACGCCTGGGACGAGCAGCCCCTCCTCCGTCACCTCCACGCGAAGGCCGCCGACCAGATCGGCACGAGCGGGAGCGGGAATCACTTCGTCGAATTCGGCACGCTGACCCTGCCCACCGCCGACCTCGGGCTAGAGGCGGGCGAGTACCTTGCCATCCTGTCGCACAGCGGCTCGCGCGGATTTGGGGCGCAGGTGGCGAACCACTACACGCGGGTGGCGCAGGCCCTCCACCCCACCCTCGACGGCGCGGCGAAGAAGCTCGCGTGGCTGCCCCTGGGCACCGAGGAGGGCGAGGGCTACTGGCAGGCGATGAACCTCGCCGGTCGCTACGCCCTCGCCAACCACGACCTGATCCACGCCCGCCTCGCCCGCGCGCTGGGGGTAAAGCCCGCCGCCAGCGTGGGCAACAGCCACAACCTCGCGTGGCGGCAGGAGGTGGGGGGCCGCGACCTGATCGTCCACCGCAAGGGGGCTACACCCGCCGAGCGCGGGCAACTCGGCCTCATCCCCGGCAGCATGGCCGACCCCGGCTTCGTGGTGCGCGGCTTGGGCAACCCCGACGCGCTGGCGAGCGCCAGCCACGGCGCGGGCCGCCAGCTTGGGCGCAAGGCCGCCGCGAACACCCTCGTCAAGAAGGACGTACAGGCGTACCTCCGCGAGCGCGGCGTCACCCTGATCGGCGGTGGCATCGACGAGGCCCCACAGGCGTACAAGCGCATCGAGCACGTCCTTGCCCGCCAGAGCGACCTCGTGGACGTGGTGGCGAGCTTCACGCCGCGCGTGGTGCGAATGGACACGGGCAGCGAGGACGTGTAGGAGCGGTCAGCCGTCAGCGTTCAGCAGTCAGTGAAAGCAGAACCTCGGCGGAAGCTTGCCGGGGTTCTGCTTTGCCGCTTCGGGGTGAAGGAGGCAGGACGAAGAATGTTTTGCCCCCTCTCCCCCTGCGGGAGAGGACCGGGGAGAGGGGGCGACGTGACGACCCTAACGCCCAACACTCCCCTACCTCACTCCCGCGCCAGACGCTCCAGCAGCGCCACCCCGAATGCCACCCCCTTCTCGAAATGCTCGCGCACGATGTTCTCGTTCGGCGCGTGGACCCGTCCGCCCACGTTGCCGATGCCCAGCGCCACGCAGGGAACGCCGAGGTGGTAGGTAAAGGGGTGCATCGGCCCGCTCGCCGCGCTCGACGGGTGAACGATGGGTTCGGCCCCGTGTGCCTCCCCGGCGGCCTCGATGCACGCCCGCACGAAGGGATGCCCGGCGTCGGCCCGCGCGGGTTTCTGGTGAGCCTCCAGCTCCACGATCTCTATATCCTCTAACCCCTGAGCGTCCAGATGCGCCCGCAACACTTCGAGGATGCGCGCCGGGTCCTGGTCGGGCACCAGCCGGAAGTCGAGCTTCACGAAGCCGTGGGCGGGCAACACCGTCTTGCTCCCCTCACCCTGGTAGCCGCCGCCCCAGCCGTTGACATTGACGACGGGCATCAGGTTGGCCCGCTCGTGGTAGGCGCTCCCGGTGGCGAGGGGGCGGGTCACGCCGTAGGTATCGCGCACGGGCTGGCCGTCGCCGGGGATGCGGGCGATGGCGGCGCGGTCGGCGTCCGAGGGTTCGCGCACATCGTCATGGAAGCCGGGGATGGTCACGCGCCCCGTCTCGTCGCGCAAGGAGGCAACCGCCCGCGCGAGGCGGTAGAGGGGATTGTCGATCACCGCCCCGAGGCTGCTATGCAGGTCCGAGGCCGCCACCCGGCAGCGCAATTCCACGCCCATCACGCCCTTCAATCCGAGCGAGGCGACCGGGCGTCCCTCCGGGCTGATGCCGCCGAACTCCCACCAGCAGCCGTCGGCGCGCAACTCGTCCGCGTGCTCGGCGATGAAGCGTTCGAGGCTGGGGCTGCCGACCTCCTCCTCGCCCTCGATGAGCCAGCGAACGCGCAGGGGCAGACGGCCCTCATGCCGTTCCCGCACTGCCCGGACGGCGGCGAGACGGGAGGCCAGCTCACCCTTGTCGTCCGAGGCACCGCGCCCGTACAGGCGTCCGTCCCGCTCGGTCAGCTCGAAGGGCGGGCTGTCCCACAGCTCCAGCGGGTCCTCGGGCTGAACGTCGTAATGGTTGTAGATGAGCAGGGTCGCTGACCCCTCCCCCGCCTCGGCGACGAGCACGGGCGCGACCTCGCCGGGGTACGACCGGACCGTGAAGCCCTCCGCCTCCAGCAGCCGCGTCACATGGGCCGCCGTCTCCGGCAGCATCCGCCCCTGCGCCGACACGCTCTGAAGGGCCACGAGGTCGCGCAGGTCGGCGAGGCCGCGCTCGATATGCGGGATGAGGTCTGTGGATGAGGTGGAAGTCATGGGGGCAGGGTAAGGGATGACGCCTCGGGATACGCAACCGCAGCCGTCGTCCCCCGCACCACCAGCCGGGTAGGCAAGGTCACGTCCTCCACGTCGTCCCCGTCCAACCGCGCGAGGATGGCCGCGCCGACCCGCTCGCCCTTCTCCGTGGTGGGCTGCCAGACGGTGGTGAGGTTCAGGGCCGCGCTGCTCGGCACGTCGTCGTAGCCGACGAGGCTGAGGTCCTCCGGCACCCGTCGCCCGAGGGCCTGCGCCGCCCGCAACGCCCCCTGCGCGAGCACGTCACTCATGCAGAGGAGCGCCGTGAGCTCCGGGTGAGCGGTGAGGAGGTCGCGGGCCGCCCGCTCCCCATCCTCCGGCGTGTTCAGCGACGTCTCGGTGACGTGGAGGTGTGCCCCCGTCTCCCCGGCGGCCTCACGGTAGGCGCGCAATCGGGCGACAGTTGTCTCATAAGTAGCCGCCGCCTCACGCTCGGGCGTCACCGGGCCGCTCCGGCGTTCGGGCGTGAGTTCCATACTCAACACGCCGAGGTGACGGTGCCCCAGCCCGGTCAGGTGCCGCGCGGCCTCCCCCGCCCCGCCCGCGTCGTCGATGCCCACACGCGAGGTTCCCGGCTGTGGGGCCTGGTCCACGAGGACGGTGGGCAGCCCCCGGTCGAGCACCGCACGCAGCAATTCGCTCTCCTCGGCGGCGCAGTACACCACGAAGCCGTCCACGCTGGCCGCCTCCACGGGAAGCGTCCCCTGCGGGCTGGCGAGAAGGAGCAGGTTGAGCTGCCGTTCCTGCACCGTGCGCGCCACCGCCCCCAGGAAGAGCGCGGCGGCGGGGTCCGCGAAGGCGTACTCCAGCGGCGCGTCGTACACCACTCCGATCACGTCCGTTCGCCCACGGCGAAGACTCCGCGCGAGGGGGTCGGGACCGCCGTAACCGAGTTCACGCGCCGCCGTCAGCACCCGCTCTCGCAGCTCCGGGGAGAGCTGATCGGGCCGGTTGTAGGCGTTGCTCACCGTGGCGGGCGACACCCCTAGCCGGGCCGCCACATCGCGCAGGGTCACGCGGCGCACCGGGACGGGCTTGGCGGGGGGCATGGGAGGATGCTAGCGTATGGGTAGCTTGTCTGAATCGATTCAGATGAGGCCTACCCCCACTTCCTCCCCTTCCTTCCCCGGAGTACCCATGACTGACGCCGCCCTTCCCACCCCCACCTCCACCCTTCCTGCCTGGCGCGCGGAGGTGGCCCGGCGGGCGCTGGGCATCGTCTTCCTGACCAACGGGGTCGTGTTCGCCACTTGGGCGGTGAACATTCCCGGTGTGCGCGACAAGCTGGGGCTGACGGACGCGCAGGTGGGCATCGCCCTGCTCGCGGTGGGGCTGGGCAGCCTGGCAACGATGCCCCTCACGGGGGGATGGACGGCCCGCTTCGGCAGCCACCGGGTCACGCTCGTCGCCACGGTGCTGTGTATGCTCTCGCTGGCGCTGCCCTTCCTGGCCCCGAACCTCGCGCTCCTCGTCCTCGCGCTGGCGGTCATGGGCGGCCTGAACGGCGCGCTGGACGTGGCGATGAACGCGCAGGGCGTGACGGTGGAGCGCCACCTCGCCCGCCCGGTGATGAGCCGCTTTCACGCCTATTTCAGCCTGGGAAGCGTGTTCGGTGCCCTCCTGGGCACGGCGCTGATTGGCCGGGTGCCCATGCTCGCGCACGCGCTCGGCGTCGTGGTGGTGATCACGGTCGCCGGCTTCCTCGCGGGCCGCCTGCTCCTCCCCGACGGTCTGGCAGAGGGCGCGGGGCAGCCCGCCGGGACGCGCCCCCGTGGCCGGGTTCCCCTGAGCGCCGCCGTGCTGCTGCTCGGGACATTGTGCTTCCTGGGCATGCTCTCCGAGGGGGCGAACTACGACTGGGCCGCGCTGTACTTCCGCGACGTGCTGGGCGTGGCGGGCGGGAGCGCGGGGATCGGGTACACGGCCTTCGTCACGGCGATGACGCTGGGGCGCTGGTTCGGCGATCGCCTGCGAACCCGCCTCGGCGACGAGCGGACGGTGCGCGGCGGTGCCCTCCTCACCGCGCTGGGGCTGGGGCTGGCGCTGCTCGCGCGCGACCCACTGCCCGCCACCCTGGGATTTGCGCTCTCCGGCCTGGGCCTGAGCAACGTGGTGCCCGTCATGTACGGTGCGGCGGGCCACGCCCTCGCCGGACGGGGCATCGCGCAGGTCGCCACCATCGGCTACGCGGGCTTCCTGCTCGGCCCACCCGTCATCGGCTTCGTCTCCGAACACGTCGGCCTGCCTGCCGCCCTGAGCATCGCGCTCGCCGGGGCCGCGCTCATCGTGCTGCTGGGAGGCCGCGCCTTTGCGCTCGTGCGGCAGAGGATGTAGGAAGGCCGGAGGCCGGGGCCGCGCATGTTAGCCTTCGATATGGAGCCTGACACCTACCGCGTGCCCCCCGGACAGGACGTTTCCTTGAGCGGCTGGGCCACCGACGACGACGGCGGCCTCAGCAAGAAGCAGGGGCAGGCGCTCCTTCCCGCCATCGAGAAGCAGCTCGCCCTCTGGCAGGAACGCCTCTACGCCGAGGACAAACAGGCTCTGCTCATCGTCCTGCAAGCGCGCGACGCGGGCGGCAAGGACGGCACGGTCAAGCGCGTCATCGGTGCCTTCAATCCCAACGGGGTGCGGATCGTCAACTTCAAGGTGCCCACCGGGGAGGAACGCGCCCACGACTTCCTGTGGCGTGTCCACGCCAATACGCCCCGCCACGGCATGATTGGCGTCTTCAACCGCAGCCACTACGAGGATGTCCTCGTTCCCCGCGTTCACGGCATGATTGACGAGGAGACAGCCCGGCACCGCCTCGACCACATCCGCGCCTTCGAGGCCCTGTTGAATGACGCGGGCATGCGCGTCCTGAAGTTCTACCTCCACATCAGCCCCGAGGAGCAGAAGGCCAGACTTCAGGCCCGCCTCGACGACCCCGCCAAGCACTGGAAGTTCGACCCCAGCGACCTGAAGGAGCGCGCAAGGTGGGACGATTACACCACTGTCTACGAGGCCATCCTGAAGACCAGTACTGGGACCGCCCCGTGGCATGTCGTTCCAGCGGACCGCAAATGGTTCCGAAACCTTCTGATCGGTCAGATCATTCTCAAGACGTTGGAAGAAATGAATCCCCAGTACCCGCAAGTGGAGTTCGATGCTTCGTCTGTTGAAATAATTTGAGTCGCAGCAATACAACACCCCACCCATGTTTTAGGGTGGGGAGGATGGAGCGGGAGACGAGATTCGAACTCGCGACATCTACCTTGGCAAGGTAGTGCTCTACCAGCTGAGCTACTCCCGCGTCGTTCAGAGCAAGAACGGATCGGAACCGCTTTCGATCCTGAGGCCA
>NZ_JAZHPF010000034.1 GCF_036543075.1 Deinococcus sp. YIM 134068 | reverse complement strand
CACCCCCCACCCCCTCCGCCGCTGGCTGCCCCCGCTGGCAGCGGGCCTCGCCGGGGCCGTCACGCTGACGCTGCTCAACGAGGGGGTGCGCCGGGTGCTCCCCCACGCCCCCCGCATGGAGGTGATCGGCGGGCGTGCCCTGAGCGACGCGGTGGGGGCCACCGGAGCCGAGCCACCGAGGGGACGCGACCTCTACCGCTGGTCGCTGGCAGGCGACCTCGTATCCAACACGCTCTACTACGGGCTGGTGGGCGTGGGTGCCCGCGAGGGAGCGTGGACGCGGGGCGGGGCGCTCGGTCTGGCCGCCGGGCTGGGGGCCGCCTTCCTGCCGGGGCCACTCGGTCTGGGCCGTCAGCCGGGAGAGCGGCGTCCGCTGACCCCGGCCCTGACGGTGGCGTGGTACCTCACGGCTGGGCTAGTGGCGGCGGCGGTAGCTCGTGGATCGGTGGGAGAGTCGAAGACGCCAGGCTGAGCGGGCACGCCGGGCGGTGCCGTCGCCCTCCGCGATGCTCGGCTGGTTCCTCGCCATACCCGACCTGAATCACCTCCCCGGCCTCTCGACGAGCAGCACGAGCAGTACCGATGGGACGTGTGGTGGCGGTGAGGGGTGAGGTCGTCCTTCTCCCTGCCTAAAAATTGAAAATAAATACAAGAGAAGTATTTCTGCCCTTATCTTCGCCCTTTCCACCCTCCAATCGGTCGTCGGAGGGTCTGGTCCGTCCACGCGGCTGTCATAGGCCTCGAACGAGCGGTCCCAGTTCTCTCCGCTGTATCCGCAGGATTGGCCGCCTCCGCCCGCGCCGCCGTACCGCCACCGTCCACAAAGCTGTTTTCAACCCCCGTACCTCAAATTGACACATTTTAAAAATTAATAGAGCAATACTCCTCCCCACCCCAACCCCAGCCCTCCTTCCCGCTCCACCCCTTATCCTGCCCCCGTGGGGCACGCGCGCCATCTCCTGAAGCTGTCGTTGCGGGGGCTGCTCGCCCGGCGCACGCGGTCGGCGGTGACGGCGCTGGGGGTGGGGGTCGCCACGGCGGGGCTGACGGTCTTCCTCTCGCTGGGGGCAGGGCTGCGGCAGGCGGTGGACGGGCAGGTGGACAGCATCCGCCCACAGCTTCAGGTCTCACGCTCGGGGGCACTGGAGGCCCTCGCGCCGCCGCCCACCCTCTCCCAGGACGTGCTCGCGCAGGTGGAGGCCCACCGCCCGGCGCTGGGACTGCGGTTCGTCACGCCCGTCCTGCTGGAGAGCCAGCACCGGGCCGGACTTCAGGTGACGCTGTATGGGATTCCTGGAGCCGCGCGACGAGGACATGGGCGTGGCCGTCCTCGGCGACCGGGTGGCCCGGCAGCTCGGCGTCCGGGTGGGGGACGAGACCACCCTCGCGGGGGAGGCGCGGGTCCGGGTGATCGGTGTGCTGGCCCCCACGGACACGCTCACCGACGCCTTCGTGATCGCCCCGCTCGGCACGCTCCAGCGGGCGCTGGGGGTGCCCGGCCTGATCTCCCTCGTCGCCGTGGAGGTGGAACGGGAGGCGGACGTGGGGCGCGTGGAACGGGCGCTGCGCGAACACGTGGACGGGGAGGTTCAGACGCAGGGGGCCTTCCGGGACGTGCTGGCGAGCCTGCTGAGAAGCGCGGAACTCCTGCAACGGGCCATCGCCGGGGTGGCCCTGCTCGTGGGCTTCCTCGGCGTGCTGACCACCCTCACGGCGACGGGCTTCGAACGCCGCGCCGAACTCGCGACCCTGCGGGCGCTGGGGCTGCGGCCCGCGCGGGCGGCGGGGCTGCTCGTCCTCGACGGCCTCCTGCTCTCGGGGGCCGGGGGGATGGCGGGGGTGGTCCTGGGTGCCCCGCTGGCCCTGGGCGTGGGTGCCCTTACCGCGCGAACCGTGGGCGTCCGGGCCGCCGTCCTCACGCCGGGCGTTCTGGCGGCGGTGCTGGCCGTCAGCGCCCTGATCGGCCTCCTCGCCGCCCTCCCCGTCGCCTGGGCCGTGAGCCGTCAGCCCATCCACGAGGCCCTGCGCGCGGGTTGAGTTGGGGCGGAAGGGACAAGGACATGCTTTGAGAAGGAAAGCGTTTTTGCTGTCGGGGAGGAGAGTGGAGAGTGCTCGCCACCCCCTGCCCGCCCCTCTCTTGCAACAGGAGCAAGAGAAGAGGGAGCAAAACGTCCGTCCGGTCACAGCCCCCGCCCCCGCCTCCCTCTCGCTGACGGCTGACGGCTGACGGCTGACCGCTCCTCCCTGTGATACACAAAAGAACCCATGCCCGGCCTCGCCCGCCTTCTCCTCTCGCCGCCGAGTTGCCGGGACGTGGGGACGCTGCGCCGCGTGGTGGAGGGCAGGACGGTCCTCGTCACCGGGGCGTCGTTCGGGATCGGGGAGGCGACCGCGCGGCTGCTGGCGGAGGCGGGGGCGGAGGTGCTGCTCCTCGCCCGGACGGGGGAGAGGCTGCACGCCGTGGCGGGGGACATTGAGGCGGCGGGGGGACGCGCGCATGCCTACCGGCTGGACCTGTCGCGCCCGGAGGACATCGCGCCGCTCGTGGCGGAGGTCGAGCGCAGGCACCCGCGCATCGACCTCGTGATCAGCAACGCCGGGCGGTCCATCCGCCGCCCCGCGCTGGCCGCCGCCGAGCGCCGCGATCTGGAGCGCTCGCTGGCGGTCAACCTCACGGGTCCGGCGGCGCTGCTCCTCGCGCTGCTGCCGCGCATGGTGGCCCAGGGCGGGGGAGGGGTGGTCAACGTCTCCACCGTCTCCGCCAGGCCCCCCGCCGCGCCCCGTTGGGCGTCGTACCAGGGGAGCAAGGCGGGCTTCGACCTGTGGGTGCGGAGCGTGGGGTCGGAGCTGCGGGACCGGGGCGTGTGGGTCAGCAGCGTGTACCTGCCCCTCGTCCGCACGCGCATGAGCGACGTCGCCGGGCTGTACCGACATGCCCCGGCCCTCACCCCGCTGGAGGCGGCGCAGGCGGTCGCGGGCGCGGTCGTGCGGCCCCGCGAGCGGGTGGCCCCGTGGTGGCTGGCCGGGCAGGAACTCGCGGCCCTCCTCCTCCCCGGTCCCCTGGGCCGCGCGCTGAGTCACCTCGAAACGCTGGAGCGTCAGCGCGAGGGGCGGGGGTGAGTGCCCTGTTCGGGGCGTTGCGCGCCGTGTGGCGGACCGGGCTGCTCCACCCAAGCCCCTTGCGTGCCCTGCGGTTGTGGCTTGCCGTCACCGCCCGGCACGGCGTCTCGCTTTACAGCGTGGCCGCGTGGTCCGCCGCACGCTTCCCGGACAGTCCGGCCCTCGTCGAACCGGGGGAGACCACGACCTTCGGAGGGCTGGTCGCCCGCGCCGACCAGATCGCGGATGCGCTCGCCGGGCAGGTGGGACCGGGTGAGGGCGTCGGCCTCCTCGCGCGCAACCATGCCGCGTTCGTCGCCACCCTGCTCGCCTGCGCGCGGCTGGGCGTGCGGACCGTGCTGCTCAATACGTCCTTCTCCGCCGCGCAGACGCTGGAGGTCTGCCGTGCCCAGGCCCTCGCCCTCCTCGTGGTGGACGACGAGTTCGTTCCCGGCCTGCGGGAGATGGGCGCGAACCTCCCCCTGTGGCCGATTTCTGAGGCGAGGGCGCTCTCACAGCAGACAACGCCCGACGCCTCCCCCCGCCCCTGGCGACTCCCCCGGCCCCGCCCTGGCCGCCTCGTCCTCCTGAGTTCCGGCAGCACCGGGCCACCGAAGGCCGTCGAGCGCCGCGTCGTCCCCGCCGAGGTGCTGGGAACGGTGACGGCCCTCCTGACCCGGCTGCGGCTCCGCGCCCGCGCCCCGACGCTGCTCACCCTGCCCCTCTTCCACGGGCACGGGCTGACCACCCTGGGGCTGAGCCTGACGATGGGCGCACCCCTGCACCTCTTCCCGCGCGGCACGGCTGAGGCGTACTGGCGGGCACTCGCGGAGGAGGACATCGAGGTGCTCGTCCTCGTGCCCACGGTGCTGTACCGCCTGCTGGAGACGCCCCATCCCGGCCAAGCGGGACGGCTCAGGACCATCGTCTGCGGCTCCGCGCCCCTGCGCCCCGACCTCGCCCGACGTGCCCTGTCGCGCTTCGGGCCGGTCCTCTTCAACCTCTACGGCACGAGCGAGACCGGGCTGATCTCGGCGGCGACCCCCGAACACCTGCTCGCCGCGCCGGAGAGCGTGGGTTACGTTCTGCCCGGCGTGCATGTCCTCATCCGCCGCGCCGACGGCACGCCCGCCCCCCCCAGCGAGGTCGGCGAGGTGGTCGTGCGCGGGGAGATGGTGGCGGGTGGACCGGCCCTGGCGTGGGGCACGGGCGACCTGGGCAGCCTCACCCCCTCCGGGCGGCTGACGCTCGCCGGGCGGCGGGACGACCTGATCATCGTCGGCGGCGAGAACGTTTCCCCGGAGGCGCTGGAGGCCCGCCTCGCGGCGCTGCCCGGCGTGCGCGAGTGTGCGGTGGTGGGGATTCCCAGCGAGGAGTACGGGCAGAGCCTCGCGGTGCTGGTCGTGCGGGACGGCCCCGGCGTGACGCGGGACAGCCTGGAGGGGGAGTTCCGGCACCTCCCGCGCATGTTGCGGCCCACCCGCGTCGTCCTCGTGGAAGAATTGCCGAGGAATGCCCTCGGAAAACTGGTGCGGCGGGAACTCAGGGTGGACATGGACGGGGGGGGCGAGGGCCGGGGCGTTGGCACTGGCTCTCCTGGCGGGGGCGGCTGAGGCCGGGCGGTGGTACGTGCGGGAGGTCCACGACATGGGCGGCCTGCCCGTCCTCGTCAGGCACGTCCGCTGTCAGGCACCGGGCGCGCCGGACACCGTGGCGGACGTGTCCCTCGTGCGTGACGGGGGGCGGTACCGGATTGGCCGGGTGGCCTACAACGACGGGGCGCGGGCGGTGCTGGACCAGGGCCAGACCTTCCCGATCACCCGCCGCGCCTACGAGCGGTACGTGCTGGCGGGCGAGACCTTCAACGAGTTCGGCATGAACGCCCTGCTGGGCCTGTGGCGCACGCTGGGGATGCGCTTCCGTCTGGACGGGGTGGAGTACACCTGCGAGGTGGGGTGAGGGGAGCGGTCAGCCGTCGGCAGGGCGTGACAGGAAGTGCTGTTGCCCTCGCAGAGGTGGGTTTCCTCGCGGGCGGCGTCGGGTCCCCGGCCTGTCGGGACGGGAGAGGAGTCGGCGCTCAGGCTGTCGCCACTGCTTGAGGACGGCTTCCCTCCCCGACCGGCTCAGCGGTGGAAATTCTCGACTTCTCGATTTCTCGACTCCTCGACTCCTCAATCCACCCCGTCCCCTCACTTCCCACCCCCAACTTGTATTAACTTATGGCATGAGCGACCGATCGGTGTTCGACGCCGCGCTGGAGGGTCCCCCGAACGAACTCGCCGAGCGGGTGCGGCGGGCGCTGCTGAGGCATGACCTCGACTCGGCGTGGCCCATTCTGCGGAAGCATCTGCCGGATGCCCGCGAGAATCCCACGACGCTGAAGAACACGCTGAGCGGGATCAAGAAGCTCGTGACGTACGCGCAGGAGCAGGGGGAGTCGCTGCTGTCGCCCGCGCCGGGGTTCGCGGCCCGGTATCTGGAGGCGACCGGGCACCACGCGCCCGCGACGCGGCGGGTGCTGCTCTCGCGTGCCCGCGCCCTGTACCACGCCCTGCGCGAACTGGAGGTGGTCGGCCCGCACTTCGACCCCTTCGCGGACGTGAGGGGTCCCGACCTGCGGGTGCGCCCCGGCGAGGACAAGGTGCTGTACGAGGACGAGGAGGTGGCCCGGCTCGTCGCGCACGCCGACGCCGAGGCCCGCGCCCTCGTGCTGCTGGGGGCCGACGCGGGCCTCACGACGGGGGAGACCGCCCGGCTGACCTGGGAGGACGTGCAGCTCTCGGGCGACCACCTGCGGGTCCGGGGCCGCGACATCGTGGCGAGCGGGCGGCTCACCGACGCCCTGCGCGCGTGGGCGGCGCGGGACGAGGGCGTGCTGTACGCGCGGGGGTCGGTCTTCTCGCTCACCGACCACGCCATCCGTGCCCGGCTGTACCGGCTGTGCAGGCAGGCCAACGTCACCTACAAGGCGTGGCGGGCGCTCCGGCACCACTACGCCCTGCGGCTGTGGCAGGAGACGGGCGACCCCCACCTCGTCGCCGACCAGCTCGGCCTCGGCACCCTCCTTGCCGTGCAGCCCTACGTCCGGCTGGAGGGCCAGCGGCGGCGGCGGCTCGGGCAGGGGGAGACGTGAGGTGGGCAGGCTGAGTTGGGAATCGTTCGTCCCGGTACGACCTGGGTCCTCCTGCCTCCTGCTCGCCTCCTGAGCCACGCCTCCACCTCCGCCGATCTGATTTTGTATGAATAGAATTAAGTGACATGGCTGCGCCCCTTTATATGCTTCCTTGTAGGAGTTCTGTCAGAGGCCTTTAGGCAACCTTTAGATATGACGGCTGCGACGCGTATTCCCCGGTACTTCGTCCTGATAGTGGATGGTCAGCCCTACACCCTCGCGGGCACGCCGGACATCCCGATGATCTTCCGTGACGAGCAGAGCGCCGTGACGGCGAGCGCGGCGCTGTGGAACGCGGACCGGCCACGCGCGGTCGTGTTGGAGAGCTACGCCGACGATTACAGCTTCCTTGATGGTCGCCCGCTGGAGGGACCGGCGGTGCTCAGCATTCGGTAGGGCTGTCGGTAGGGCTGTCGGTAGGGCTGTTCTGCGTTTCTTACCGGGCGTCACCGACCCACCGAGTCGAGCACTTACCCCCACCACAGCGTCCGCCCGGCAGCCTGACCGGGCGGGCCTGTTCGTGTGGTGTGCATCAGGGGAGAGGGGGGGACGGAGGGTAAGGAGGGGCTGGGGCTTCACGATGCGGCCTGGAGCCTTTGCCAGAAGCACCGTCGTCACCCTGAGCGCGGCAGAGAGCCTCCTTCATCCGGGGGAGAGACGGCTCGCCGACGCTCGGCATGACCATTCTTCTGTCCGTCGCTTCGGGGCGCTATGCTCGGCGGCGTTCACCCTCACCCACCTGACACGCACCTCTCCGGGAGTCCCATGAAGAAGACGTTGCCCCTGTCCCTGACGCTGCTCCTCGCCTCCTGCGGCCTCTTCCCGGAGACGCCGACCCGGCCCCCGGCACCGACCTGCACGGCGGCCACCACGTCCCTCACCGAGATTTCCGCCGTGCAGGGGAGCGGGGCACAGAGTCCGCTCGCCGGGCAGGCGGTGGCGGTGCGGGGGGTGGTGACGGGCGACTTCCAGGGGGAGGGCGGGCTGAACGGCTTTTTCGTGCAGGACTACGAGGGCGACGGCGACGCGGCCACCTCGGACGGCGTGTTCGTCTCTGCACCGGGCGGGGCGGACGTGGGGGTCGGCGACTTCGTGCAGGTCGCGGGCACGGTGGAGGACGGCGGGGCCACGCAGCTCGGCAGCGTCACCAGGCTGGAGGCATGCGGCACGGGCTACTCGGTGCCCGCCGCGTCCGTGACGCTGCCCGCACCGGGGGGCACCGACCTCGAACGGTTCGAGGGCATGCGGGTGGAGTTCGCGCAGACCCTCACCGTGACGGAGGTATACGGTCTGGGGCGCTACGGCGAGGTCGAGCTGGCGGGCGGCGGGCGGCTGTTCACCCCGACGAACGGCAACGTCACGACCACCCCGGAGGCGAACGCGGCGCGGCGGGTCCTCCTCGACGACGGAAGTACGCGGCAGAACCCCAACCCCATCCCGTACCTCGGCGCGGAGGGCACCCGCCGGGTCGGCGACACCGTGACCGGGCTGACAGGGGTGCTGGGCTACGGCTTCGGCGAGTACCGGGTGCAGCCCACCGGGGCCGTGTCCTTCGTGAATGCCAACCCGCGCACCGAGCGCCCCGCCGATGTGGGCGGCACCCTGCGGGTGGCGAGCTTCAACGTGCTGAACTACTTCACCGATCTGGGGCAGCGGGGAGCGAACACCGCCGCCGAGTTCGGGCGACAGCAGGCGAAGATCGTCGCGGCGATCCGGGCCATCGACGCGGACGTGCTGGGCCTCGTGGAGATGCAGAACAACGGGGACGTGGCCCTCCAGAACCTCGTGGACGCGCTGAACGCGGACGCCGGGGGCGAGGTCTACCGGGCCGTCCCCACGGGCACCATCGGCACCGACGCGATCAAGGTGGCCGTCATCTACAGGGCCGCCCGCGTGAATCCGGTCGGCGCGCCGCGCATCGACACGAGCGCCGTCCTCGACCGCCCGACGGTGGCGCAGACGTTCCAGCAGCGGGACGGGAACGGGGTCTTCACCCTCGTCGTCAACCACTTCAAGAGCAAGGGGAGCTGCCCGACGACCGGCGACGTGGACACCGGGCAGGGCTGCTGGAACCTCAGGCGGGTGGAGCAGGCGCGGGCGCTCGTCGCCTTTACGGAAGCGCTGAGAACGGAGAGCGGGGACGCCGACGTTCTCGTGGTGGGCGACCTCAACGCGTACGGGGCGGAGGACCCCATCCGGCTGCTGGAGGGCGCGGGCTTCGAGAGCCTGAATAAGCGCATCCCCGCCGCCGAGCGCTACTCCTACATCTTCGAGGGGCTGAGCGGGTACCTCGACCACGCGCTGTCCACCCCGAACCTGGGCGGGCAGGTCAGCGGCGTGACCGAGTGGCACATCAACGCGGACGAGCCGGTGGTGCTCGACTACAACACGGAGTTCAGGACGCAGGACCCCTATACGCCGACCCCCTACCGCTCCAGCGACCACGACCCGGTGGTGGTGGGGCTGAGGCTGACCGCCGACGCCGTGCGGGCCGCGTCGCCCACCCTGAGCGTGACCCCGCCGCAGGGCGCGCAGGCCGGACAGCGGGTCGAACTCGCCGTCGACGCGCGGGCGGCACAGGGAAGCACCCTGAGCGCGCTGGAGGTGGACTGGGGCGACGGGAGTGCCGTGGAGAGTCTTCCCGTGGGCAGCGTGAGCGCGGGCCACACCTACGCGGCGGCGGGCGAGTACGCGGTCGCCGTGCGGGTGCGCGACGCGAACGGGCAGACGGCGGGCCGGACCCTGACCCTGCGGGTGACGGCGGCCCCGGTGGCGAACGCGCCGTGGATCAACGAGCTGCACTACGACAACGCGGGGAGCGACGCGGGCGAGTTCGTGGAGGTCGTCGTCCCGACGGGGTACGACGCGGGCGGGCTTGGGATCGTCCTCTACAACGGCAACGGCGGCACCTCGTACACGGCCACGGGCGGAAGCACCCTGACGGCGGCGGGCACGGCGGGCGGCTTCACCCTGTACACCGCCCCGGCGACGGGCATCCAGAACGGGGCACCCGACGGGGTGGCGCTGTGTGACGGCGAGAGGCTGGTCGAGTTCGTGAGCTACGAGGGGACCTTCACGGCCACGGACGGATGTGCCGCCGGGCAACCGAGTACGGACATCGGCGTGGTCGAGGCGGGCACCGAGGCGGCGGGCCAGTCGCTCCAGAAGACGGGCACGGGGAGCGCGTCCGCCAGCTTCACGTGGACCGGGCCGGGCACCAGCACGCCGGGCCAGCCCAACACGGGGCAGACGCTGCGCTGAGCGGGGGGAGCTGGCGGGGTCCGGTTCTCGTGCGTCCTGGACGGAGGGTGTCGGGCACGCCGTCCGCAGCGTCCGCGAAGGGGGAGCCTTGCCCGGCCACTCTCCGGGCGGACGGGCAAGGCTCCGCGAGCAGCCCCGCGCGTCGAATTCGGGGAAGGACGAGGAGTGAGGACCGGGGAGCCGGGGTGGACCACCCTGCCCCGGCCTGGGGTTGGCCTCCCGGAACACGCACATTGATCGAACAGGACCGAGCGCTCCAGTTCGGTTCTCACCAAAACGGTTTCAGTCCCCTACCGCTCGGGGAAGTCGTTGGAACACGCTTTCTTCTTCCGGAGCGAGTTTGCCGAGGGCGTTTCAGTCCCCTACCGCTCGGGGAAGTCGTTGGAACGCGGCTGGCGGCTAGGGAACAGTGCGGGGGAGACGCTGTTTCAGTCCCCTACCGCTCGGGGAAGTCGTTGGAACACCGCCTCGAACCCCACTGACGCCGCCCTGAACGTGTTTCAGTCCCCTACCGCTCGGGGAAGTCGTTGGAACTCCAAGACCCTCTATCAACTTCCCGCCCCCGAACTGTTTCAGTCCCCTACCGCTCGGGGAAGTCGTTGGAACCCCCCAGGCGCGCGCCGGTCTCGGTGGCCGCGTCACGTTTCAGTCCCCTACCGCTCGGGGAAGTCGTTGGAACCCCGCAAGCGCAGCAGGGCCGCGTCGAGGGCCGCACCTGGTTTCAGTCCCCTACCGCTCGGGGAAGTCGTTGGAACCTCGGTGGGACGTGACGTGGAAACACCCGCCGGGTGTTTCAGTCCCCTACCGCTCGGGGAAGTCGTTGGAACGATGGACCGCAGCGCCGGGGCGGTCGGCGGCACCGGGTTTCAGTCCCCTACCGCTCGGGGAAGTCGTTGGAACCTGTGGCGGCAGGGACTTTCAGGAACTCAGGGACGTGTTTCAGTCCCCTACCGCTCGGGGAAGTCGTTGGAACACCCGGCGCCGCGCGGCCACCCGCACCGGGCACGTCCGCAAGTTTCAGTCCCCTACCGCTCGGGGAAGTCGTTGGAACGCCTTCCGCTTCTTGGTCGGGGCGGGGTTGCTTGCGGTTTCAGTCCCCTACCGCTCGGGGAAGTCGTTGGAACTTCTACAACATCATGGTGATTACCCTCGCCGGGATGCTGTTTCAGTCCCCTACCGCTCGGGGAAGTCGTTGGAACCTCTGCCATCGAGGCGGGCATCGACCCCTCGCAGGTGTTTCAGTCCCCTACCGCTCGGGGAAGTCGTTGGAACTTGACGCCTTCGCGCAGGGTGTCCAGTAAATCGGGTTTCAGTCCCCTACCGCTCGGGGAAGTCGTTGGAACTTGTCAGGACGGGGCGTGATGAGGCCCGTGGTGCTGTTGTTTCAGTCCCCTACCGCTCGGGGAAGTCGTTGGAACTGGTTATGGGTGCCCGTGAACCGCTTGCCGCTCGTCGTGATGTTTCAGTCCCCTACCGCTCGGGGAAGTCGTTGGAACTTCGTGCTGATCGAGGTCCGGGGTGTCGTTGATTTCTATGTTTCAGTCCCCTACCGCTCGGGGAAGTCGTTGGAACACCTACGCGCCCATCACCCGCCCCCCGAACAGCGGCGTTTCAGTCCCCTACCGCTCGGGGAAGTCGTTGGAACTCGAAATCACTCAACTTGCCAACACCCGCCCCAACACGTTTCAGTCCCCTACCGCTCGGGGAAGTCGTTGGAACCCGGATAGCCCGCTCATAAGCGTCCTGTTCAGCTCGTTTCAGTCCCCTACCGCTCGGGGAAGTCGTTGGAACCTCGATGCAGTTGCCGAGATGCAGCATGGGGCCTCCAGGTTTCAGTCCCCTACCGCTCGGGGAAGTCGTTGGAACCTCGTCGCTGCCAAGAGCGGCTATGGCGCTTACACGTTTCAGTCCCCTACCGCTCGGGGAAGTCGTTGGAACCGGGGTGACGGTGGCCGCGAACAGGGTCACAGCCGTTGTTTCAGTCCCCTACCGCTCGGGGAAGTCGTTGGAACGCGTGGGTGAAGGAAGGGAAGTGCCCGGACGACGTGTGTTTCAGTCCCCTACCGCTCGGGGAAGTCGTTGGAACTACCGGCAACAGCACGAATCCCCACCTCCACCTTGAGGTTTCAGTCCCCTACCGCTCGGGGAAGTCGTTGGAACGTGTGCGCTCTCCCCCGTCGCCGTCGGCATGTGGTGTTTCAGTCCCCTACCGCTCGGGGAAGTCGTTGGAACTTGACCGCTTAGTGTTCGGTGCGCCTTACACGATGCTGGTTTCAGTCCCCTACCGCTCGGGGAAGTCGTTGGAACCGCTTATTTTACGTCCTTCTCAAAAGGTCAGAGGTTGTCATGCATCTCGCCCCGCCGTGGAGGACGGGGTTCATTGTATCCGCCGCCAGCGTCCGCAAAAGCCGGAGAGAGCATTCACCCCAGCGATTTGCGGAGCGTGCAGGACGCCGCCTGGTGTGAGAAGGGCAGATGACCTGGGCGTTCAAGGGTGTCCTCTCCCAAAAACACCCACCAGCACGTCTCGCAAATCGCCCGGCTTCGGCGGTAGCTCCTCCTCTTGCGGTCATGGGCCGTACCGCCTCAGCAGTTCCCGCGCCTCCTCCAGCCAGAGGTCGCGCACCCAGCCGGGCGACAGAACCTCGACCCTCGGCCCCCAGCCGCGAATCCAGGCCATGACCTCGACGGGGAGATCATCGCGGTTGAGCGGTGCCCGGAGGCGCAGCACGTAGCACGGCCCGTCCATGCCGCCATGTAGTTGTCCGGGCCAGTGGCGGTAGGCGACGTAAGGCACGGCGTCCGGGGCAAACCGGAGCGTGACCTCGCAGTGTTGCTGGCCGCCGATGATGCCCCATGCCCCGTCCAGTTCGTCGCGGGGATCGAAGGGAATCTCCGGGCTGGCTTCCCCGGTGAGCCGCGTCACGTCCACGAACCGGGAGAGGTGAAAGGTCTTGACCTGCTGCTCGCCATGCCTGCGGGCAAATACGTACCAGTCGAGGTTGGTGCGGTTGATCTCCATGAACACCACGTCGGCCTGACTGGATTTCGGCTCCCCACCCGGTTTCTGGTAGACGAAGCGCACGGGTTCTCCCCGGCACCACGCGGCGGCCAGTATTTCCAGCATGCGCGGCATGTCGCCCGAGGGCGAAGGCGGCGTGAGCGAGCGCAGGGACATCTCGCGCAGCCGTGCGGGAAGGTGCCCGCTCAGTTCGAGCAGGGTCTCGTGGTAGAGGCGGCTGGGGGTGGGCGCGTGGTGATGCAGCAGGCGCAGGAGCGCGTGGTGGATGACCGCCCTCACCGGGTCGTTCTGGACCTCCTGAAGATGCCAGGGCCGCGCCAGGAAGTAGCGGGCCGGGCGTTCGTCGGTGCGGAGCACGTCCCGGCCCTCACGGATGAGCAGGCGGCGATCACGCTGGACCTCCTGCGGCTGACACTCCAACTGTTCGGCGAGTTGTGCCGTGGTCAGCGGCCCCTCCTCGCTCAGCAGGGCGATCAGCCGCAGCAGTCGGCGACCCTGCTCGCGCTTGCGGGTCACGGTCATCCGGCGGCCTCCAGGCTGTACAGGCCCGCGCCGAAGTGCGCCCATTTGCCCACCCCGAGCTGTTCACCAGAACGCAGCAGGGCAGCGAACGGCGTGAAGTCGCCGCTGTACTCCACCGTGCCCACCAGCCCTTCCATGTTCGTCTTCTGGTGCGGGCGACTCCCCTTGCGGAGTTGAGAGACGAGGCGTACATCCTGCCGGACGGTCTCCACCTCGCGGGCCAGCAGGGGCAGCCGCGTGAAATCGGCCCCCAGGCTGGCCGCGCCGCCGTAGAGCTGCTCCAGGTTGCCCACCCGCCGTTGCAACGCCCGCAGCAGGACGGGGAAATGGAGTTGCTCGGCCATCTGCCCGCCCGTCTTGATGTGCAGTGGGGAACGCAGGTGGAGCCGCAGCCGCCCGTCCGGCACAAGTGGCAATTCCCCCGCACGCAACAGGAGGGGGGAGAGGTTCACGCCGAGGTCCGCGCCCCGCAGCAACGTGACCTCCTCGCCCGTGTGGGGCCGCACACTCCGCACCTCTTCCAGCTCCAGCCGCCCCCGCGTGTGCCCCAGCCCCTCCCGGCCCACCTCGCGCAGCGCCGCCAGCAGGTACGGCAGTTGCGTGACCGCCTGCCCCACGACCACCAGCCCGAAGGTGAGCGCCTCCCCCGCCCCCAGGTGCTGCTCCTCTCCGTACGCCACTCGGAAGATGATGGGGCGTGGCGGGGTTCCCAGCGACGATACCTGAAGGCCCTCCGGCAGCCGGGGCGCGTAGCTCAGGCCGTAGGGGCAGATGCTCTGGAGGGGGCAGCCCTGACACGTCTCCCTCTGCGGTTGCGTGCAGGCCAACCGGTACAGCGCCCGCCCGAAGGCACCCTCCAGCTTGGAGCCGGGAAAGGGCGGCAGACGCACCGGCTCCAGCGCCCGCAGGCTGACGCGCAGGACGGCAAAGGAGAGGTCGAGCGGGAGCATGGGGGGAGTCTAGAGGGGGAGGGCGGCTCTGGATGCCGTTGAGGAGTATATAAATGGGGGCCGAAGCCCCCAATTCCCCCCCACCAGCCACCTTTTTCTCTGTTTTCAGTCCTCTACCGGATGAGGAGAGACGGAGGGTTGCGAGGTCTCCAAATACTTTAGAGGGCACTCCCACAAAAGGCAAGCGGTTGTGAGGCCCCAGAGAAAAAGTTTTCTCGTGTGTTGACAGTTCCGCCCCCGGTATGCTCTGATGGCTACCAGAGGTGGAGAAAAGAAAAGAACCCACAGTCAGAAGACCGCGAGTTCCCTCCCCAACATGCTGTGGCACGTTTGCTTCGCACCAAAAGTGTACAGCTAAGTGTGGGGATGGGCAAGTTCTCACTCAGAAGGAGAAAACCTATGCCTCAGCTCTTGCCAATAGGCACCCATACTGCTCAAGTCATTGAGATTCAGCGTGGGCCGACGCATACCCGACTCGGTTTTGAATCGTCAGATGGGCGAACGGCGTTTCAGAATCTCCCGAATGCCGCGTTGCTGAATGGGCTGGCTACGCTTGGTGTAAATGATGCCGGGCAGCTCAGGGGCCGCTCCTGTGTTGTCCGTGTTGAACGTGTCAGCTCCAGCCCAGGCATCGAGTTGGCGAGAGTAACCGAATGCCAATGGCTGAACGTGCCAGAAGTCACGCCAAGCTATCGGCGGATGCAGGCGTAAGGGAAGAGGGCAGACGGGGATGACCCGCCTGCCCTTCCTTTGTTGAGCCGTCATTCAAAGCCTGATCCGTTCCGCATCCTGTTTAGCGGAGGTCCCCCATGCCCACGACCCTCTCACCCCCCTCTGCCCTCGGCCTGCGCTGGACGGACTACCCGCTGATGGACGCGGCGCTGGCGGGCCTGTGCGTGTTTTCGCAGGTTCGCAGGCCGGAAGACCTGACCGCCGAACACCTGCAAACGTTTCAGCGTTGGGCGGAGGACGCTTACTTCTCGCCGGAAGTGACGAGTTGGATTTCGGTGGTGTTCACCAGCAACTTCATCAACTACTCTTTTACGCCTGCAAAAAGGCGGGAAGTCCTGCGCGAGATTCTGGGCAGCTATCAGCGCCCCGGCCTGCTGGGCGTTCCCTGCGCCATCTTCCCCGAACTCCCTGCTCAGCAGCGCGTCGCCCGTGACCTGATGCCCATGCTGATGGGGCGCGGCCCGATGAACTTCTACCCCGACGGTCAGCCGGGACTTCCTCTGAGCGGGCAGGCCATCACCGCGCTGCAAGGGCTTTCGCTGGCCGCGCCGCTGGTGAGCGGACGGGCGTTGGTACTGGACGCGGACGACAAGCAGTTGCTACTGGATGTGGTGGCGGAGTGGCAGGAACCCTGGCTCAAGCGCATTTCCCTCTCTCGACCTGGAGATGAGAAGAAGCCCATCTGGGCTGCGGCCCGCACCCGCCTGATGGAAGCCATTCGCAAGGTGATTGAGAAGCAGCCCAGCGGCAGGGGTCCGGCCCGGTTGCCTTTTGCGGGCGGCGCGACCCTCTATCACCTCACCAACAGCGGGCAGGGACCGGACGCGGCCATCTACACGCTGGAACAGCCCGCCCTGCGCTTCATGGAGCTGGCGAGCCAGAACTTCCCAGGAGCGTGGAAGCCACTGTTCGACTCCAGGCGTTATGAGGCCGACAAGACGAAGGACAGCGCCTTTGGCTTTCGCAATGAACTGGACGAAGCCCTGTTCTCGCTACCGGACGAGGCCCCTTTCTTCCTGCGCCGCTACCTCATGCCGCCGTTCACCCAGGCGCTGCGAGAAGCGAAAGCCGAGGCCAGGAAGGGCAAGTCCAGCAAGAAGACCGAGAAGAACGCGCCCCCAGTTATCCCGCTGGCGGGACTGTGGGGCATCACCGAACTGTTTCTGATGGAGGTTGTCGGCATGGAAAAAGCCCGTGTGGAGGCGGTTGAGGCCCTGGGGCAGCGCCTCGGCAGGTGGATTGTGGCGGAAAACGACAAGCGGTTGTTCCGCGAGTTGTACGAGGCACGCGGCGCTGGCCCGCTGCGGCACGTTCTGCTGAAGGCCATGCTGGAGAAGTCAAAGGGAGACGCCAAATCCGGTACGGAGGACCGTGACCTCATCACCACCAAAGACGAGTACCTGCGAATTTTTACCGAGGCCGAAGAAGTGACCCGCGCCGACTTCACGCTGGCCCGCGACCTGCTGAAGATGCGGGTGATTCAATACCTCCACGACGCCCGGTTCTTCGAGGAGAACAGGGACGACCCCGAACTTCAGAACACCGAACTTCCCAACGAAGAGGGAGAGAAATAATGGCCTTCCTGAGTGGTTTCCTCTTGATTGACGCGCCCGCTTCTGCCCTGAACAATGCCCGTGACGCGCAGGACGCTCAGTACGACAACGAAGTGGGTGTAAAGCTGATTCGTGTGGGGCGCGACAGCTACCCCTACGTGTCGGCGCAGGCCTTCCGCTACTGGCTGCGCGACACCCTCGCTCAAAACCCCGACTGGCTGGCGCACACTGCGCCGGTCTTCCGCGAGGCGAAAGTCGCCTACACCGACGCGAACCCCATCAAGTACTGGGACGATGACCTGTTCGGGTACATGCGGGCGGAGGGCAAGAAGGCCAGCGCCAAAGACAGCCGCGCCGATGACGCGGGCCGCGCCAACGCCACCGAGCTGTCGCAGAGCATCACCCGCACCTCGCCCTTTCGCGTCGGGACGCTGGTTTCCCTCGCGCCCAGCGCCATCGTCAAGGACTTCGGCACCATGAGCCGCACCGGGCCGAACATGCAGGAAGGCGATCCGGTGCCGCACTCGCACCAGTTCTACCGCGCCGTGTTCAAGGGGCAACTCAGCCTCGACCTGGGGCGCGCCGGGCTGTTCACGTACACGGGCAAGTCGGGCAACCAGAATCTGGACGAAGTGCGCCGCAAACAGGCGGATGAGCAGGGCCTGGAGCATCTCACCGCCCAGAAGGCCTACCGACTGAACCGTGAACAACGCATCGAGCGCCTCGCCCCGCTGATTCGCGCCCTGGCCGAACTGCGCGGCGGCGCGAAGCAGGCGCTGCACTACACCGACGTGACGCCCGCCGCCGTGCTGCTGGTGGTAACGAAGGGTGGCAACAATCCCTTGCAGTACGTCGTGGGCGGGGGCGAGGGGGGGCAGCCCCGCGTGAATGTGGACGCCCTGAAGGAGACGGTGCGGGCGTGGCGTGACACCTTCCTCAGCCCGGTGTATGTCGGCTGGACCGCCGGGTTCCACGACCCGGAATGCGAGAGGCTCCGCACGGCCCTGGAGGAACTGCGGGCGGAAGGCGTGGACTTCGTGCTGGAGCATCCCCGCACGGTGCTGCGGCGCGTGGCGGACGACCTGAGTGGCGACGCCGGCGTGGGCTGGCTGGATTGAAGCCGTGCGCGCCTTGAAAATAGAACTGGAGGGGGTGACGACCTCCTTCCGCTACCCCCACATTCTGATCGGGCGGCAGCCGAGCTATCCGCTTCCACCGCCTGCGACCATCTACGGCCACATCGCCAGCACGTTGGGGGAGTACCCCGCGCCCGACAGTTTCCGGTTCGCGTACTCGTTCACCCATCTGGGAAGCGTGGACGATTACGAACACACCTGGTTGATTGAACGTGACGGGCGTAAGGCGAAACAGGGGCAGCCGGAGCCGAATATTCTGGCGGGTCTGAGTCCGACGGTGCGCGAGGTGCTGTTTCAACCGCGCCTGACGCTCTATCTCGACAGGCCGGACTGGTACGACGCTTTCCGCACCCCCGTGTTCCCCGTGCTGCTGGGCCGTTCGCAGGATTTGGCGGCTTACACGCGGGTCGAAATCGTGGACCTGGAGGAGCGGTCGGCGGGGTATTTCGACCACACGCTGCTTTCCTTTGACCCCTGGCGGCCCCGTGTGGGGCTGGGTCAGGGGCTGCTGATGCCCCGCCTCATCGACCCCGTAGACCGTCAGCGCGTGACCTGGGCGCGGTATGTGGCGCTGAACAACCGAGCGTTTCTGCCGCTTCCCGGCGAGTCGGGGCGGGAGCCGCAACTCATTCGCGCCGTGCCGCAGGGCTACCGCGTGTGGGTGGACCCGACCACTCGGGAGCGCCGGGGCCGCCAGCGGGCGCTGGAGTGGCTTACCGTGAGGGGGGAAGGTGAGGCGCTTGACCTTCCAGCCTGACCCCGCCATCGCCCACATCCTCGCCAAGAGCGAGCAGGAAGCCCGAGGGACGAGGCGGGGCCAGCCGGAAGAAACGCTGGAGCAACACACGCGCCTCGTGGTGGAGCGCCTCGCCGGGTTGATGAACCGCGCTCCCCGGATCGCCCAGATCGCGGGCCGCGCGGACTTCTGGCACGTCGCCTTCTGGGCCGCCGTGATCCACGACTTCGGGAAGGCGGCGACGGGGTTTCAGCAAATGCTCCAGCCCGGCGGCGAACGCTTCGGGCATCGGCACGAGGTCCTGTCCCTCGCCTTTCTGCCGGACGTGGCCGACGAGGAAACGCGGCAGGCCGTCGCGCTGGCCGTGGTGTCGCACCACCGCGACAGCGGGGTCATCCACGACCAGTACATTCTGGAAACGAGCAAGGAGGCCAATCCCACTCAGATTGAAAACCTACGCTCTCAACTGCGCGTGGAGGATGTCGCCTCGCTTCGCAACTGGCTGCAAACCGCGCCGGAGGGGTGGCGCGAGGAACTTGGCTTCAGTGCGGCTGCTGTGGGGAAGAGGCGTTCGGGTAATCCACAGGACCTCGCGGAACTGCTGGACGAGAGCCTCTGGATGTACACCCATTTCAGCGACGTGAGGGAGGGCGGGCTGACCGGGGCAGACTACCCCTGGGCCATCCTCCTGCGCGGGTTGATTCAACAGGCGGACCGCCTCGCCAGCGCCCACGCAGGCATCCCGCAACCCTACGCCCTGCCCGACATGACGAGGTTGGAGGAGATCATCCGGGCAAAAATTCCACCGGAAAAGGTCAAGGAGTTCGGGGGGCTGAGGCCGCATCAACGTGACGCCGCCAAGACGACCGGCGGACAGGGCCACCTCATCCTGATTGCGCCCACGGGGAGCGGGAAAACCGAGGCGGCTCTGCTCTGGGCCTGGGCACGGCAGCAGGAGCTGGGGCCGTGCCGAGTCACCTACAGTCTGCCGTATCAGGCCAGTTTGAACGCCATGCAGAGGCGGCTGGCCGGGGACCTGAACACGGAAGTCGCCATTCTGCACGGACGGGCGCTGCAAGTGCTGTTTCAGTCGGCGGTGGAGCGGAGGGGTGACGGTGACACCCTGCAAGACCTGACCCGCGAGGCCCGGCGAATCAGCGACTACAACCATCTGTATGGGCCTGCGGTGGCGGTGGTCACGCCCTACCAGCTTCTGCGGGCCGCGTACCGCCTGCCAGGATATGAGACGGTGCTGGCGAGCGTGGCGGGCAGCGCCCTGATCCTGGACGAGCTTCACGCCTACGAGCCGCAGCGCCTGGGCATGTTCATGGCGTTGCTGGAAGACCTGGTGGGGCGTTGGGGCGTGCGGGCCTGCGTGATGACGGCGACCATGCCGGGGTGGCTCCGCGAGAAGCTGGAAGGTCTGCTGAACGCGGAAGCCCGGAGTGCCCCCCGTGACATCGCCCTGCAAAACTGCCGCCACCGCCTGGAACTGCGGGAGGGCAGCCTGGAGGACCCTACCGTGCTGGACGACATCGCCGCCCGCGTGGGGGCCGGGGAGAGCATGCTGGTGGCGGTGAACACCGTGCGGAAAGCGCAGTGGGTGATGGCGGAGTTGCAAGGTCGCCTGGGGCCAGCGCGTGTGCGTTTGTTACACGGTCGCCTGAATGGCCGGGGCCGCCGGGCGGTAGAGGAGGAGGTGCTGGGCGCGTTGAAAGCGGGGACGGGTGGGCAGCCCCTCGCCGTCGTCGCCACGCAGGTCATCGAGGTCTCGCTCGACCTCGACTTCGACGGCATCGTCTCTGAACCTGCTCCATTGGAAGCCCTGATTCAACGCTTCGGTCGGGTGAACCGGCGGGGTGAGAAGGGCGAGACCGTGTTCCTGGAGGGTCATCCCGTCAGGGTCGTCCCCGTGACCGTCCTCGCCCAGCCTGCCAGTGGACAGTCCGTCTACGAGGACACGCTCGTGGAACGCACCCTGGAAGTCCTGCGCGAGTGCGTGGCAGCGGGCGGCCTACTGCACGACGACCTGCTGAGCGGCTGGCTGGAGCGCATCTACGCGGGCGACTATCTGGAAGAGTTGCAAGGCAAGTATAGAAGCGGTTATGACGAGGTGTTCCGCTTCATGCGCGACCTGAAGCCGTTTTCCAGCTCACCAGACCTCCGCCAGAGCTTCGAAGACCTGTTCGACGGCGTTGAGGTGTTGCCGAAAAGGTTTCAGGCTCAATACGAGCAGGAGAAGGACGTTTCGCCCATTCAGGCCCGCTCCCTGCTGGTGTCCATCAGTACCCGGCAAAAAAACCGGTTCAAAGAATGGATGAGCTGGGACGACGAACTGAAACTGTGGCTCACTGACCTGCCTTACGACGACACGCTGGGTCTGCTCCTGCAAAAGCCGCAGGAAAAGCCGAAGACGAGCGACGGGTGGGGAGAATACTGAGCATCACCCAATGACGCCTCCCCATGTCACTCTTCCCGTATGAACGCCGCCGTGCCACTCCCGCTGCCCGATGAGCCGTCTGTCAACTGGGCGTACAGCGACGCGAGTATGCAGCCCTACGCCCGCCATGCGGTTCTCGCGGCGGTGTTGCCCGAAGGGAGCGTCGTGCAGGAAGCGCCGGTGACCTCGGTGGCCGAGGCGGAGCTGCTGGCGGCGGAACTCGCCGTGCTGCACGCGCCCGCCCACCTGCCGCTGCGGCTGCATGTGGACAGCGCGTTCGTGATTCACGCGCTCACGGGGCAGCATGGGCACGGGGCCGCCTTTATGGGCCTGGGCGAGCGCATTCTGGCCCTGGCGGGGGTGCGGGGCATCGAGCTGAACCTGGTAAAGGTCACCTCGGCGGAGAACCGCGCCCACTGGCCTGCCCTGTCCCGCTACCGCAGCCTGGAAGACCGCCCCCGCAGGCCGTACGAACTTCAGGTCAAGGGGCCACTGGTGCGGGTGCGCGGGGACGGGGTGGAGTTTCGCCACGTCTACGAGGCCCCAGCCGGGTTCTACGCGGTCTGTGACCTCGCGGAGCGGCTTCCGGCGGATGTGATCGCCCTGGTCAGGGGCCTGATGCCGGTGGCCTGGGCCTACTGGCACGACCCGAGAACGGGGGGGTCCCAGGTCAGGAAGCGGGCCGAACGAGCTTTGAAGATACTGGCGGAGAAAAACAGCGACATCCAGGTCTGGAAGAAGGACAGGCCCAGTTTTCTGAGCGTCACTGGGTGACGCCTCCCCATGCCACCCTCCCGGCATGAACCTTGTGATCTCGGAGCGTGGCACCTTTCTGGCCCTGCGCGGCGAACGCCTCCAGCTTCGTCACCCGCAGCAGGAGACGCAGGAGGTCGCCCTGCGTGACCTGGAGGGCGTCACCGTCACCACCACCGCCTGCACCCTCAGCGCCGAGGCCGTCCGTGCCTGTGCGAAGTTCGGGGTGCAGATCGACCTCGTGGACGGGCTGGGGTCCCCCTACGCCAAGTTCAGCAGCCCGTACCTCGTCGGCACGGTCAGCACCCGCCGCGCGCAGATGGAGGCGTACCTGACCCCGCAGGGCATCGAGGTCGCCCGGCACGCCATCCGCGCCCGGCTCCGCAATCAGGCGAGCCTCCTCAAGTACTTCGGCAAGTATCGCCGCGAGGCCGACCCGCAGGCGTTCGGGGCGATCCAGGCCGCCCTTCCGAGACTCACCGCGCTGGAGGCCGAATTGGACGGCGTGCAGGGTGGGTGCATCGACGAGGTGCGGGACGTGCTGCTCGGCATCGAGGGCCGGGGTGGGGTGGCGTACTGGGGGGCGGTGGCCGCCATGCTGCCGGGGGACCTGGCCTTTCCCGGACGGCTGGGGCGCGGCGCGACCGACCCCGCGAACATGACTCTGAACTACGGGTACGGCATCCTGTATGCGAAGGCGGCGGGGGTCCTCGCCACCGCCGGGCTGGAACCCTTCGCGGGCTTCCTGCACACCGACCGGCCCGGTAAACCCAGCCTGGTCCTCGACTTCGTGGAGGGCTTCCGTGCGAGCGTGGTGGACCGCGCCGTGATCGCCAGCCTGGGGCGGGGGTGGAGGCCCGAAACGGACGAGCACGGCAAGCTCAGTCCCGAGACCCGCAAGCGCATCGTGCAGGGTGTTCACGACCGCCTAGACGCCCGCGACACACACGGGGGCAAACGCTACCGCCTCGGCAACATCATGGTGAGGCAGGCCCGCAGCCTCGCCACCTTCCTGCGCGGCGAGGGCGAATACCCCGTCTTCGTCGCGGGGTGGTGAGGCTGTGCCGCGTCTCCTCCAGGACCCCCGCAAGCCCGGCCAGCCCACGCTCGTCCTCTATGACGTGCCCGACGACAAACGGCGCACGCGGGTGATGAACGCCTGCAAGGACTACGGCCTCGCCCGCCTCCAGTACAGCGCCTATCAGGGGAAGCTGACCCGAACGGCCCGGCGCGAACTGGAGACCCGGCTGGAAAAAGCCCTCGGCCCTGCGAGCGGCCACATCACCATCCTCGTGCTGGAACAGGCCCAGCTTGACGACGCCACGACCATCCACCAGCAGGGAGACGAGGACGAATGAGCACCCTGGTCACACCCACCGAGTTGCGCCAGCATCATTACTGCCCGCGTGTCGTCTTTTTCGCGCGCTGCACGCCCGTCAAGCGGCGGGAGACCGTCCTCATGACCCACGGGCGCGAGCGTCATCAGCAGGAGGGCGAGCGTGAGCGCCGCCGCACCCTCAGCCGGTATGACCTCACGGAGGGCGAGCGGCGGTATGACGTGCGCCTCACCAGCGAGCGGCTGGGCCTGAACGGGGAACTCGATCTCCTCATCGTGGCGGGCGAGCAGGCCTACCCGGTGGAGTTCAAGCACAGTCAGCGCCCGCCCGACCCAGGGCACAAGCTTCAACTCTGCGCCTACGGCCTGCTCGTGGAGGATGCCCTCGGCCTGCACTGCCCACACGGGTACTGGCACAGCAGCCGCACGCGCCAGACGCACCTGATCCCCTTCGACACCCGGTTGCGGAACCGGACGCTGGCCGCTATCCGTACGATCCGCGACTTCATTGAGGCTGAACGCTGCCCGCCGCCGACCGCCCAGGTGAACAAGTGCCTGGAGTGCGAGCTGCGGAACTTCTGCGGGGATACGCTGTGAGCCGCAAGGCCTCCATCTGCGTGAAAGCTGGCCCGATTTGCGAAGCGTTGGGAACGATAAAAAAGGTACTTGGGTGGATGCCAGCCGTGAATGGTGGGAAGCGCCTTGAGCGAAGGATTGTCCAGGACGCTTCGCAAATTACGATCCAATCTGCGGCAAGGGTAAGTTGCGAAGGGACGAGAGGAAGTACACTAGAAGCCGACGCCACCGCGCGCCGGGCTGTATGACAGGAAAGCGAATTGGGCAAAAAGGGCGTAGAATACGCTGCGACATCGACTTCCCCGAGCGGTAGGGGACTGAAACGCTCAGCAGCTCCTCAACCGCCCAAACCCGCATATGGGCGACATCGACTTCCCCGAGCGGTAGGGGACTGAAACGTTTTGCTCCCGAGGTAGGAGCTGACCGTTGCCTCAGGCGACATCGACTTCCCCGAGCGGTAGGGGACTGAAACATCAAGAGTGATTCGCCCGAGGACCACATCCCCGGCGCGACATCGACTTCCCCGAGCGGTAGGGGACTGAAACTCTACTTCATCACTGAGTTTGCAGACAAGACATTAGGGGCGACATCGACTTCCCCGAGCGGTAGGGGACTGAAACCCGGTCCCTCGTCGGCAGGCGCGAGCTACGCCGCGCGACATCGACTTCCCCGAGCGGTAGGGGACTGAAACGAAATCATCAGGTTGTCAATGATGGAGCGGAGGGCGGGCGACATCGACTTCCCCGAGCGGTAGGGGACTGAAACCCGAGATGGTGGAGGCGTTGGCCCGTGAGTGGAATGGGGCGACATCGACTTCCCCGAGCGGTAGGGGACTGAAACTGGAGTGCGAGCAGGTCCTCGGCCAGCTCAACCGTGCGACATCGACTTCCCCGAGCGGTAGGGGACTGAAACGCGCGATTCAGGCAGGGGGGTGGGCGGGATGGGTAAGCGACATCGACTTCCCCGAGCGGTAGGGGACTGAAACGTCGGCTTCTTCGGCAGCTTGTGGAACTACAACAGCGCGCGACATCGACTTCCCCGAGCGGTAGGGGACTGAAACAGTGGCAGGGAGATCGCGGGTGGGAGTAGCTCACGGGCGACATCGACTTCCCCGAGCGGTAGGGGACTGAAACGCGTTCCTGCCGCCGATCAGCACGGCCACGATGAGCAGCGACATCGACTTCCCCGAGCGGTAGGGGACTGAAACCCCCCCAAGAAAAAGAAGGAAGAGGCGCAGGAGGAAGAGCGACATCGACTTCCCCGAGCGGTAGGGGACTGAAACATGAGGTAGAGGTCCATCTCACCTCTAGCAAGGCCAAGCGACATCGACTTCCCCGAGCGGTAGGGGACTGAAACAATAAGGCGACACGGTTTCCATTGCAGCGAGGAACTGCGACATCGACTTCCCCGAGCGGTAGGGGACTGAAACTGAGCCGACGAGGGGGATGGTGCAGGAGGCCGCGCAGGCGACATCGACTTCCCCGAGCGGTAGGGGACTGAAACACCATGTAGGCCGTGGGCAGGATGCCGACGCCGACGGGCGACATCGACTTCCCCGAGCGGTAGGGGACTGAAACACTACGGTTCGCATGATTGGAGTTTATAGCTAACTGCGACATCGACTTCCCCGAGCGGTAGGGGACTGAAACGGTCTGCCAGTCGTTGGAGCCGCGCAGCGGCCCGCGCGACATCGACTTCCCCGAGCGGTAGGGGACTGAAACTCGCGTTAGGGTGAACGGATGGACGACGGGCAGGTGCGACATCGACTTCCCCGAGCGGTAGGGGACTGAAACCCGAACTTTCTTGCACGCTTCCTTGACGCTCAGGCCAGGCGACATCGACTTCCCCGAGCGGTAGGGGACTGAAACCACCTTGGGCGAGGAACACGCACCCGTCAGCGGTGAGCGACATCGACTTCCCCGAGCGGTAGGGGACTGAAACCAGTCCAGCGGCTTCACCGGCTCCACGCGACCGCGGCGACATCGACTTCCCCGAGCGGTAGGGGACTGAAACATGCCGCGCGCCGAGCTTGAGAGCGACCTAAACATAGGCGACATCGACTTCCCCGAGCGGTAGGGGACTGAAACACGTGGCGATTCATGGTCTACCGCGCCCTGACGGCCTGACAGATTTTATGAGGGCGAACGAAAAACGAGCTGCCAGCCGACTTCGAGCGTTGTTTGTAGTACAGTATGAGGGCGTTTTCGTCCGCTCAGTGGCTCAGGGTCAGGCTTACCCT
>NZ_JAZHPF010000033.1 GCF_036543075.1 Deinococcus sp. YIM 134068 | reverse complement strand
GCGGGGGGGGGCGGTCACGGGGGGCATTAAAGCACCGGGGGCGGGGATGTGGGGAGAGAAAGCTTTCAGCGGTCAGCCCTCAGCCCTCAGCCGAAAGAGGCGAATGCCGGAGCGTTCGCTTTTGGTTTGGCTGAGAGCTGACGGCTGAGAGCTGACGGCTCCCCAGCTATACTCCCCCCATGCGCCGCGCCGCTCTGCCGCTTCTCCTGCTCGTCGCCCCGGCGCTGGGGGCGTGCAACCGCACGGCGGACACCTTCCAGCCGCGCATCGTCATCACCCGGCCCGAGGGCGGCGGGGTCAGTCCGGCGCGCAACTTCGTGGTCAAGGGCTATGTGCTGGACGATCAGGGCGTGGACAGCCTCACCGTGAGCGGGCGCAACGTTCCCCTGACGGCGGGGAGCCGCAAGATCGGCTATTTCGAGTTCAAGACCCAGGTGACGGGTTCGCGCGGCGAGTACACGCTGAGGGCGCGCGACGAGGCGGGCAACGAGAGCACCCTCGTCCTGCCCGTCAACGTGGACGGCGCGGGGCCGATCATCAGCGTCACCCGCTTCGAGCGTGAGCGCAACATCGTCCGCGTGACGGGCGTGGCGACCGACGACAACCGCGTGGCCCAGATTCTCGTGGACGGCAACCGTCTCAACATCACGCCGGGCCGCCGCGTGGACTTCTACGCCGAGACGACCGGCATCTACGCCGACCTGGAGGTGCGCGACGCCGCCGGGAACGTGACGAAGTTTCGCGCCCAGCGGTAGGGAGCAAGTGTGAGAATAGTTCTCCCTCTCCCCTTGCGGGAGACTTGCAAAGCTGCAAAGCGGAGGGCCGGGGAGAGGGGTGACGAGCCACGCTCGGCCTCTTGCGAGACGCTAAAAACGTTTCCCTTCCGCGAACCGCAGTTCACCTCGAGCGTTTGTGCGGGAGGCTGTGTGGAGGTCCGCACGCCCCGACAAGCGGCACAGTCCCCCCGCTTCCGCCCGGCTAGCCTGACCCGTGCCCCGCGTTCCCACCCCCGCCCCGGAGTCCTCCCTCACGCTGAGCGCGACCGTTCCCGCCGCGAAGGTCCGCGCCCCCCGCCCCACCCCCAGCCAGGAGGTGCCGCCACCCGACCACCTCCCCGAGATCGCGCGGCGGCTCGCGGAGACGTACCTGCCCACGCCTCCCAAACCCCGCTTGAGCGCCGAGCCTTTGGACGGCTTGATAGAAACAATTTTGAGCCAGCAGAACGTCGGCGTGATCACCCGACGGCAGTTCGCGGCCCTCAAGCACGCCTATCCGACCTGGGAGGCGGCGCTGGCGGACGGGCCGGACGGGATCGAGGCGGTGTTGCGTGCGGCGGGCGGGGGCCTGGCGCGAGTCAAGGCCGACTACATCTGGAACGTGCTGCACCGCCTGGAGGAAACACGCGGCGCGCTCAGCCTGCGCGAGACACGCGACCTCAGTGACGCGGACGCCCGCACCCTCCTCGAATCGCTGCCCGGCGTCGGCCCCAAGACCGCGAGTTGCGTGCTGCTCTTCGACCTCGCCCGGCCCGCGATGCCCGTGGACACGCATATCGACCGCATCGCGGGGCGGCTGGACCTCACGCCCGCCCGCTGGAGCGCCGTGAAGGTGGAACGCTGGTTCGACGAGGTGCTGCCGCGTGACTGGACCGCCCGCTATACCTTCCACGTCGCCACCATCCGCCACGGTCGCCAGACGTGCAGGGCGGGCAGCCCCCGCTGCGAGGGCTGCGTGCTGCGCGACCTGTGCCCGTCGGCCCCGATCTTTCTGGGGGGCGGAGAGGGGAGAGGATCAGGAAGCAGAACTCAACGGGGTCCCCGGAGCGGCTAAGGAGGACGGGACAGGACGGGGGCAGCCCCTCAGTCCCTGTCACCGATGTGGCGTGGGGCGAATATCCGAGGTGACAGCAGCCGGCTCCCTGAACTGATGGAGTGACAGCATCTCCGCCTGGGGCTGCCGGGGACGATGAGCTTCAATTCATGAAGCCTGAAGCTAAAGACTGCGACAGCTTTCTCATCTAGGGGATGGATGCTGCGTTGAAATGGCTTCTACTGAGGCTCATGGAACCTTTGCATTCTTCATCTGGGGCTAAGGCAATGGTGTCTGTGCTCTGCCCTCCCACCGAAGATGACCCCCCGGCCAAGATTCCGTCAGCTCACTTCACAGGGCACTCACGCGGGCTGCCTACGGTGAGGCCATGCACCGGGGCGGCTGGGGCCGTGCCGTGCGAAACGTAAAGGAGTATTCATGCACAAGTCCCTGATCATTGCCTCTACCCTGGCCCTCAGCGTCGGCGTCGCCAGCGCGCAGACGACCACCCCGACCACCCCCGCGACGACCGCCACCCCCGCGCAAACGACCCCGGCCACGACGAGCACGACGACCGCCGCCCCCACGCAGGTGACGACGTTCAGCGACGTGCCCGCCGGACACTGGGCGAAGGACGCCGTGGACGTGATCGTGCAGCGCGGGCTGATCCAGGGCTTCCCGGACGGCACCTTCCGGGGCAACGAGAGCCTGACGCGCTACCAGGCGGCCCTGATCTTCTACCGCCTGCTGCAAAGCGGCACCCTGAGCAGCGGCAACCTCAGCCAGGGCGACCTGGCGACGATCACGCGCGGCATGCAGGAGGTCAGCACCGAGCTGGCGGCCCTGACGACCCGCGTGACCGACCTCGAGCGCCTGAGCACCGAGCAGCAGGCCCGCATCACGGCGCTGGAGGAGCGCATCAACGCGCTGGGCACCGGGACGGGCACGGCGGGCGCGGGCACCGACACCGCCGCGCTGACGGCCCGCATCGACGCGCTGGAGGCCGCCGTCCGCAACATCCCGGCGGGGCCGCAGGGTCCGGCTGGCCCGGCGGGTCCGGCGGGTCCGGCGGGCACCGCCACCACGACCACCGACACCACGACCGCCACGACGACCACCGACACCACCACGACCACCCCGGAACCCTCGACCGTGGTAATCGGCGACGCGGCCCCCGTCGAGACCGACGCGGCGCGCGGCAACCTGTACGCGGGTGTGAGCGCGGGCATCGTCAACGCGGGCACGCTGGGCCAGTGCTACCTCCCGAACGCGAGCAGCGGGCGCGCGGTGGAATACTGCGCGAGCTTCGGCGGCATGATCGGTAGCACCCAGGTGATCGGGCCGGTGGGCGCGCGTGTGGCCGCCGACTACCGCCCCGGCGCGAACGCCATCTCGGCGGACGTGAACGCCATGTACCACCTCAACACGGGCAGCAGCCTCCAGCCTTACGCGGGCCTGGGCCTGGGTCTGACGAGCAGCACCAGCCGCACCGCGACCACCAACGCGACGGACACCTACCTCAGCGCCCTGATCGGCCTGGACTTCCAGATCACCGATTCCATCGCGGCCTTCGCCGAGGCGGACGCTCGCTACTACCTGAGCAACAAGGGCGTCGGTGCCGTCCAGAACACCGCTGGCACGACGGACCGTGGCTTCGGCAACACCGTCAAGGCCGGCCTGAAGTTCTTCTTCTAAACCGGATCAGATCGGAGGAGGCTCCCTGCGGGGGGCCTTCTTTCTTTTGGCTTTTGGGGCACTGGACACGGGAACGCCGTCATGCTGAGCGTAGCGAAACATCCCCCGCCTCGTGACAGGAGGCCAACCTGATCTCCGTCCCCATCCCGCTGGCAGTTGAAAACTGGCCGCCTTCTCCTCCTCCCGGCGCTAGACTGACCTCCTATGCGACTCGTGCCCTTCGTACAGGTGCTGCTTCTCCTCGCGCTGGCGGCGTACCTGCTGCTCGTCGCGCTGGAGAACCCGGCCCCCGTGCGCCTGCCGCTGCCGCTGGGCCGGGGCGAACTCAGCGTGCCCGCCGGGGTGGCGGTGGGCGGTTTTACCGCGCTGGGCGGGGCCTACGCGCTGCTGCTGCTCCTGCCCCCCCTGTGGCGGGCCGGGCGGCGCGGGCGGCGGGCGCGGCGGGAACGGGCGGCGCTGGAAGAGCGGCTGACCTCCACCCTTCAGGCGCGGCTGGGCACCTTACCGGGTGCGGCTCCCACCGAGGTCCAGGTCCCGCAGGCCCCGGCGAGGAGCGCATGACCCGCCGTGTCCCCGCCCCCCCGCAGGCCCGCTGGCTGCTCTCCCCCCCGGCGAGCCGCGAGGAGTTGCTGGAGTCCATGCGCGCGTGGCGCGTGTCGCCGCCGCTCGCGCAGGTGCTCCACGGGCGGGGCCTCACGCCCGCTCACCTCGACCCGCCGCTGGCCCTCACGCCCAACCCGGCGCTGCACGAGGCGGCGCGGCGGATCGTGGCGACGGTGCGGGCGGGGAAGCGCATCCGCATCCACGGCGACTACGACGCCGACGGGGTGAGCGCCACCGCCGTCCTCGTGCTGGGGCTGCGCGAGCTGGGGGCGGAGGTTCATGGCTTCATCCCCCACCGACTGAACGAGGGCTACGGCGTCCACCCCAGCCGGGTGGAGGAACACGCCGCCGCCTGCGACCTCCTCGTGACGGTGGACTGCGGCGTGACTAATCTGGAGGAGGTGCGCTCGCTCCTCGCGCTCGGCGTGGAGGTCATCGTCACCGACCACCACGCGCCCGGCCCGAACTTCCCGGCCTGCCTCGTCGTCCACCCCAGCCTGACCGCCGGGTACGACCCCGCGCTGCACAACCTGACGGGCGCGGGCGTGGCGTACCACCTGCTGTGGGCGGTGCGCTCGGACCTCGGGCTGGACGAGCCGCGCGAGCTGGCCGGGCTGGCGACGCTCGGCACCATCGCCGACGTGGCCCCCCTCGTCGGCGAGAACCGGGCGCTGGTGCGGGCGGGGCTTCCGGCGCTGGCGGAGTCGAAGTTGCCGGGCGTACGAGCACTCCTGCGGGCGAAGGACGTGACGCGGCCCAGCGCGCGGGACGTGGCCTTTCTCCTCGCGCCCCTTGTGAACGCGGCGGGGCGGCTGGGGGAGGCCGACCTCGCGCTGGCGCTGCTGACGACCGGAAGTGACCACGAGGCGCGGACGCTCGCCACCTACCTGGAGTCGCGCAACGGGGACCGCCGGGCGCTTCAGGACCGCATGTTCGAGGAGGCGCTGACCCTCGCCGACCCGGAGGCCCCCGCCATCCTCGTCACGAAGGAGGACTGGCACGCGGGCGTCATGGGGATCGTGGCGAGCAAGCTGCTGGAGACCTTTCACAAGCCCGTGTACGTCGTCGCGCAGGGCAAGGGGTCGGTGCGCTCCACGCCCGGCATCAGCGCGGTGGGCGGCCTGCGCTACAGCGAGGACCTCTTGAAGCGGTACGGCGGGCACCCGGCGGCGGCGGGCTTCGCGCTCGACCCGGCGAACATCCCCGCGCTGAGGGGGCGGCTGCACGAGTACGCGCGGCAGTTCCCGACGCCCGTGCCCGAGTACCGCCTCGACGCGCCGCTGCCGAGCCTGGGGGCCACGCCGGACCTCGTGGCCGAGGCCGCCGCCTTCGAGCCGTACGGGACCGGGCACACGCCCCCGCTGTGGCACGTGCGCGAGGCCCTCTCCGGCACCCGCCTCGTCGGCAAGCGCGGCGACAGCCTGCAATTTCAGGTCGGGCCGCTGCGGGGCATCAAGCACGGCGAGCGTGACGCGACCCCCGGCGAGCGCGACCTCGCCGCCCACCTCGTCACGAGCGTGTGGCGCGGGCAGACGCGGCTGGAACTCAAGGGGGAGGCACTGCGGGCACCGGGGCGGCTGGGGCTGGCGGGAGTGGGGCTGGCGGGAGTAGGGCTGGTCGGGGGTGAGAGTGACGCCGACCCCACCCCCCGCCTCGACCCGAGGGAGGCGATGAGCCACCTGCGCGCGGGGGCCGCCGTGTACGCCGAGGGTCCCGTCGCCGCGTACCTGCGCGATCAGGTGCCCGGCCTGACCCCCGTGGCCCCCGGTGCCCCGCATCCCGGCGGTGAACTTATCCTGTACGCCCTGCCTCCCGAGGCCGACCTGCGCCGCTGGCTCACGGGGGGACGGGTCGCCTTCGCCCTCGGCCCGAAGACGCTCGCCGAGCTGGAGGGGGCGCTGACGCGTCACCACCTCGCCCCGCCCCCGCCCAATCCCCTCGCGGAGGCCCACGCCGACGAGGCCGGGCTGGAGGCCGCCGCCGACGCCTACCGCCGCTGGCAGTGGGCGCACCTGTACCGCGTCCTCGACGACGGGGGGTGGGACGCCGCCGTTCGCGCCCTGCTGGGGCTGAACGGTGCCAGGGTCGAGGGTGCCAGAGCCGAGGCGGAGGTGCTGGCCGTGGCGGACGATTAGCGGGGGCGTGTTGACCGTGGAGGGTCCCTTTCACGCGGCGCGCCGAGAACGCTGATCGGAGGAGCCACGCCCGTTCGTGCGGGACCAATGAGCGGGCGTCCCCCGCCCCTCTGTGATCTACGACTCAGTTCTGGGAGTCATAGCAAGAGAGTTGTCATTCTCACCTCCCTGGCCTCCCGGTAGGGTACCCCCGCGCGAGTCTTCTCCCTCTTCAACCTGCGCTGTCAAACCCGGCGGGAGGTGGCCGAGGCGTTGTCCCTGCTTCCGGCGGAGGCCCGGCACGCGGGGCAGTTGCGTGAGGGATACCTGGCGGCCCTCGACTCGGCGGCCTCGCTCCGGGGAGTGGGCGCGGCGGCCTGCGACCTCGCCTGGCAGGCGCGGCGTGACCCGTGAGGACACCCGACCTCCAGCCGGGGGGTGCAGCCGGGGGGTGCCCTTCATGTCAGGAGCGGGTGACGACCCGACCCGTACCCTGAGCAGGCTCGGCCCCGACTCCCATGCCCAACGACCTGTTCGTCAACTTCTGCGTGCTGTGTACCACGACCCTGCTCGTGGGCTGGACACTGCGGTCGTTGCGGCATGCGTGGCTGTGGAGCCAGATCGCCCTGCGGGTGCTGCTCACGGTGGCGAGCAGCTTCGTCCTGATCGCCAACGCGGTGCCGCTGACGGGCGGGGCGACGCTGGACCTGCGGGCCGTACCCGTGGCCCTCGCTACCGTGGGCGGCGGCCTGCCCGCCGGGGTGACGGTCGCGCTGCCGCTGATCGCGTACGAGGCGTGGCGGGGGGGCGGACACGCTGGGGTCCATGCGCTCACCCTCGCGCTGGTGGTGGGCCTGTGCGCGCTGACGACGCGCGGGGTGCGCCGGGAGACCAACAACTCTGGCGTGGTGTGGTGGGCACCCTTCGCCATCTTCGGGGGCAGCAACCTCCCGCTGGCGGTGGGCGCGTTCCTGGGGACGGGTGACGCCGTGCTGTCGGGGGGCGTGACCCTGCTGATGACGGCGGCGCAGGCCCTCGGGATGCTCGCCGCGCAGGCCATCACCCTGACGCAGTTGCGGGCGCTGGAGCGGGCAGACCTGCTGCGTGACCTCGCCTACACCGACAAGCTCACCGGGGTAGGCAACCGCCGCGCCCTCGACGAGGCCCTCGCCGCCCCCGGCGACGCCACCCACCTGCTGCTGCTCGACCTCGACCACTTCAAGGCGGTCAACGACACGCGCGGCCACGACGCGGGCGACCGGGTGCTGGAGGCCACCGCCGCCATGCTGGGTCAGGTCCTGGGTCGGCACGGGCGCGTCTACCGCCTCGGCGGCGAGGAGTTCGTGGCGCTCCTGCGCGGGGTGACGGCGGGGCAGGCCGAGGTCCTGGCCGGGAGCGTGCTCCGCCACATCACGCGGGAGGTGGGTGCCCGTGCGGGCCACCCCGACCTGGAGGTGACGGCCTCGCTGGGCGTGGCGGCGATCACCCCGGCGGCCACCGCCCTGGAGCGCGCCGACGCCCTGCTCTACGCCGCCAAACGGGCGGGCCGCAACCGCACGGAGATCGAGGCGCTCGCCGTGGCGTGAGGAAGGCAGTCCTATATCCTCGGGTGAGTGGCTCTCCGGATGTCCGGCGAAGGGAGTCGAAGGCAGAAGGCCGTGGGCACGCCCCCTTAGCCTTCGACCTTCCGCATCCACGTTCGCGGGAGGTCTGTTGCACCGTTCCCCGCTCCCTCCGCCCCACGAACCTGACCTGGACACGCTTCTTTGGAAACCCTGTTAACGGCTTGATTTAATCGTACCAGACGGCAAAACCCTAAACACTGCCCTTGACGTTGGAGTTCAGTTCTCGCCCGTTCTGACCGATGAATTTGAACATCCAGTGTGACCGTGCCCGGAGGTGTTCCAAGCCGATACGCCGAGGAATACAGCGTCCTAAGCCCTGAACAGCGTTGGAAGTCAGGTTCTCAAGCCCTCCGGGAACACAGGATCAGCGCCCGCCGTTCTCCTCGTCCTCGTCCATATCCTCGTCGTAGTCCTCCTCTACCCCGTCGTCTGCCTCGTCCTCCGAGTCGTCCCGCCCGTTCCGGACAAAATCAGTGCGGCGCAGGTCGTCGCCCTCGCGGGGAGCGGAAAGCCCCAGGGCCTCCGGGTCGCTCTCTCCGGCAAGGGCCGTCTGGGCGCGGGCGAGGACGGGGGAGTCCGCCGCCGTGGTGCCGTAGCGTTCGGCGAGGTAGGCGGCCACCCACGCGCCGAAGTACCACAGGGCGAGTTGCGCCGCGTACCCGCCGGGATGTTCGGGATTCACGCCGGGCGGGTAGGGAACGTGCCGCACCTCGTCCACCCGGCTCTCCAGCACCTCGCGGGCGATGCCCATCGCGGGGTCGGGGTCGCCCAGGAGGACGGCCACCTTCGCGTCCCCCCCCTCGTGGCGGGCTTCGAAGGCCCCCGTGACGAGGGGCAGGGAATCGCCGAGGACGGGCACGGCGAGCGTCTTGCCCACCCGTGCGAGGAGGGTCTGCCAGGCGTGCGGCAGGGCGTCGGCGTCGGGCGCGGCGAGCAGCAGGGGCGTGCGGCCCCACAGGCTCCAGGCGAGGTCGCGGGCGGGGTTGCCCTCCGTGACGGCTGGGGCGCAGCGGTCCCGCAGCTCCGCAAGGAGGCGTTCGGCATCCGCCGCCTGGTCCGCATGCCCGCTCGCGTGGGCGACGAACTGGGCCGCGTGGTAGGTCGTGCTCAGGCCGCCGGGCACGAGCACGTCCACGTCCCCCGGTGCCCCGCCCGTACTCACCCGCCGCACCGCCGCGCCCGCGACCTCGGCGAGGGCGGCGTAGTCGCGCGCCGTGTCCCCCGCGTCCGCGCTTGAGAGGACGAACTGGGTGCCGCCCCGCGCGAGCGTCCCCGGCACGAGCGTGGCCGCCAGATGCGCGGCGAGCGTGCCCTCCCCGACCCCGATCAGCGCGTGCGGGCCGGGTTCGGGTTGGATCGGGCCGCCGTAGCTGCCGGGCAAACGTTCCAGAAGGGTGAGGGTGTCCATGCCGCCAGGGTACAGGGCGGGGGTGGGGCGGTGGGCGGTGGGGTCGTCACGTGGCCCCCTCCCCCGGCTCTCTGCGTCACGGCTCTGCGAGTCCCCCACGAGGAAAGCGAAAGAAAGGAGGCCTCTGCTTTTCTTCTCCCCCAAAGAGCCAGGCCCCGAAGGCATGAGATCACAATAGAAAAACCGCCGCCAGCACGCCATTTCCCACTTCATGCGCTGTGGAGGGACCGTGCTAGAATCGCCCGCGTGCGTTTTCGGAGCCTGCCGCGTTCACCCGCCCGCTTAACCGGCTGGGGATACAACGAAAACACCACCCGCAGGGGTGGCGTTCTCGGTGGGGGTGGCGCGCCCGACAGGACTCGAACCTGTGGCCTTTGGCTCCGGAGGCCAACGCTCTATCCAACTGAGCTACGGGCGCAAAGCTCAGGTAACTTAGCACGCGTCCAAGAGGAGATCAAGTGAAGAACAAAAAGGTCGTGAACGTCCTGCTGGGCGTTCTCGCACTCATGCTGGTGGTCGGCATGGCCTACCAGTTCACGCCCAACGTCGGCTCGCTCTTCGGCGGCAACCGCCAGACGGGCACCCCCGCCCTCACGGTGAACGGCCAGACCATCACCGTGGAGGAGCTGGAGGCCATCCGGCAGAGCAACCCGGTCCTCGCCAGCGCGGAGACGGGCGTGCTGGCCGACGACTTCAAGACCTTCATCGTGTCGCAGGCCGTCCGGCAGCAGCTCTACAAGCAGGCGGCGGCGGACATCGACGTGAGCCGCGCGGACGTGAACAAGCAGGTCGATCAGGTGCGCGAGGCGAACAACCTCACCGACAATGGGGCCTGGACGGACGCGCTTCAGGGCGTGGGTCTCACCGACGCCGCCTACCGGGCACAGGTGCGCGACCAGCTCGCCGTGCAGCGCAAGGTCGAGGAGCTTCAGAAGACCGCCGCCCCCGCCACCGACGCGGAAGCGCGGCTGTACTACGACCTCAACCCGCAGGCCTTCCGCACCGAGGCGCGCGTCGTGGGCCGTCAGATCGTGGTGGCCGACGAGGCGAAGGCGAAGGCTCTGCTCGCCCAGGCGCGCGGTGGGGCGGACTTCGCCCAGCTCGCCAGCGCGAACAGCACCGAGTTCAAGGATCGGGGCGGCGCGCTCGGCCCGGTCGAGAACGGCAGCCCCCGCCCGGTCGCGCAGGTGGCCCTGCCCGCCGAGGTGGGCGCGGCGGCCTTCGCCCTGACGAGCGGCGGCATCACCGACGTGGTGCAGAGCGGCGGCAAGTTCTACATCGTGAAGGTGGAGCGCTTCCTCGCGCCCGCCACCAAGCCGTTCGAGGACGCGAAGGCCGACGCCGTGACCGCCGTGAACGAGCAGAAGAAGAACGCGGTCGTGGAGCGGTGGGCCAGCGACCTTGAGCGCGACGTGAAGATCGAGGCCGTGGACCCCAACTGGAAGACCGAGAATCCGGCGGTGGCGCAGGTGGCCGGGCAGAACATCCCCTACGCGGACGTGGTGGCGCAGGTCGTGAACAACCAGCAGTTCGCCGGGCTGCTGGGGCAGGTCCCGGCGGACCAGGCCGGGCAGCTCGTGAACGGCATCCTCAAGCCGCAGGTCGTCGAGGGGCTGATTCAGGGCTTCGGCGCGCAGAAGATCGCCCAGGACCGCAAGCTCGCGCTGGCGGGCACCCGGCAGGAGGTGGCGGCGGCGCTCGCGGCCTACGGTGCCCGCGACGTGCGGGTGACGGACACCGACCTCCAGGCGTACTACACCGAGAACCGCGCCCAGTTCGAGACGCCCGGCAGCGCCACCCTCACCGAGGTGAGCTTCGCCGACCGCGCCAAAGCCCAGGCGTTCGCCCAGGGCTGGAGCGGCCAGGGCAGCCTCGTCACCGCCGCCGCCCGTGGTGGGGGCACGGTCAGCGAGCGCGGCCAGGTCACGGCGGGCGCGGAGACGCTCGGCGAGGAGCTGAGCGCCGCCATCTTCACCGCCCAGAACCTGCGGGCCGTCGGCGACACCAGCCTCACGGGCGTGGTGCAGGTCGGCGAGCGGTTTGTGGTCGCCGCCGTGAGCGACCTCCAGCGCGCGACCGTCAAGCCCCTCGCGGAGGTGCGCGACCAGATTCGTGAGCAGGTCCTCGCCCAGAAGCGTCAGGAGGCCGGGCAGGCATACCTCGCCGCGCAGATCGCCACGCTCAAGCCCGTGAACAACCTTCAGAAGGTGCTCGCCGCGCAGGAGAAGCGGGTCGCGGCGCAGACGCCCAAGACTCCAGCGACGCAGACTCCGGCCACTCCGGCGGCGGGCAGCGAGGGGACGGGCACTACCCCCGCCCAGGGCAGCGGCACCGGGACTAGAAGCGCGGGTGGGACCCCGGCGACCGAAACTCCCGCGACGGGGAGCGGCACGTCGGAGTCGGGCAGCACGAACAGCAGCAACAGCGGTACGACCGAACGGTAAGCTTCGGCGGTTCAGGGGGCGGCCTCCCAGGAATGGGGGGCCGCTCTTGTTTGCTCGGTGTCCGTGTAGGTTGACGGGTGAGGGGCGCGGCCCGGTCGTCAGATTCCCCCCCCTCCCAGCCTCCCCCACGAGGAGGGAGGAGCAAGACATTGGCCTCGACGTGAGGTTCACCGCTCCTCCACCAGAACGACGCCGTAGGACTTCCCACCACCTCCGTCACATGGCGCAGGACGGCTCCCCCCCTCGCCCGCTAGAATCGCCCGCGTATGCCGCGCGTCTTCTCAGGAATCCAGCCCACGGGCGATCCCCACATCGGGAACTACTTCGGGGCCATGAAGAACTACGTGCGCCTGGGCGAGGAGTACGGCAAGAACTCGATCTACTGCGTCGTGGACCTGCACGCGCCGACCAATCCGGGGGCCTACGACCCGAAGCTCCTTGCCGGGCGCACCTTCGAGATGGCCGTGGCGAACATGGCCGCCGGGCTGGACCCCTCCAAAGTGATCTTCTTCGCGCAGTCACACGTGCCCGAGCACACCGAACTCGGCTGGCTCTTTACGCTCATCACCCCGGTCGGCGAGCTGGAGCGCATGACCCAGTACAAGGACAAGGCGGGGCAACTGGAGAGCGTTCCGGCGGGCCTGCTGATGTATCCGGTCCTTCAGGCCGCCGACATCCTGCTGTACAAGGCGGACACCGTGCCCGTGGGCGAGGATCAGGTCCAGCACATCGAGCTGACGCGCGAGATCGCCCGCAAGTTCAACCACGCGTTCGGCGAGACCTTCCCCGAGCCGAAGGCGGTGCTGGCGAAGGACGCCCTGCGGATTCCCGGCGTGGACGGCCAGGGCAAGATGAGCAAGAGCAAGGGCGAGACGAGTACGCTGGGGATTCTGGAGCCGCTCGACTCCATCTGGCAGAAGCTCCGGGTCGCGCCCACGGACCCCGCCCGCGTTCGGCGCACCGACCCCGGCGACCCCGACAAGTGCCTCGTCGGCGACTACCACAAGCTCTTTTCCGACCTGCCGACCATCGAGACGGTGTACCAGGGCTGCCGCACCGCCGGGATCGGCTGCGTGGACTGCAAGAAGATGCTGATGACGGGCATCACGCGCGAGCTGACGCCCATTCAGGAGCGGGCCGAGGGGCTGCGCGCCGACCCCGACCGGGTGCGCGACGCGCTGGCGACCGGGGCGCGCGAGGCCCGAGCAATCGCCGTGCCCGTGATGGAGGAGGCGCGGGAGCGGGTGGGGTTCCTCAGACTTTGAGTGGTTGTGGGGTGTGGGCTGTGGGGGGTGGGAGGAGCGTTTGACCGTTCTTGCCGCCCCTCCCACCCCCGTTCCAGCAGGCTTCGTCGCCCGGCTGCCGGGCTTCGAGGGGTCCTTGACCGACCTCGCGGCGGCGCTCCGGGCGGGGCGGGTGACGCCGGGGGAGGTGGCCTTGCTCACCCTCACGCGGGAGGTGCTGGCGTGGATCGGCCCGGCTTTCGCGGAGGCGCACCCGGAGATTCTGCCCACGCTGGCGAACGTGATCGCGCTCAAGGCCCGTCTCCTCCTGCCGCAGCCAGAAGAGGCGTTTGAGTCTGACGAGGCGGACGATCCGCTGGACGACGTGATCGAGGGCGTGGAGGCGCTGGCGGAGCTGGGGGCGCTGGTGAACTTCCTCGCCGCCCGGCGACGGGAGCGGGAGGGGCTGATTCCCGCGCGGGCCGTGCCGTTGGACCTGCCCCGCCGGGAACGCAAGCGCAATACGCAGGGCAGCCTCGCCAAACTCGTGCGGGCCGCGCAGAATGCCGTGCGGGAGGTCGAGGTGCCGCTCCTCGCCCGCGAGCGGCTGACGCTGGCGGACGCGCTGGGTGCTCTGCGCGCCTTCGGGAGTCGGCTGCGGACCTTCTCCTTCCGGGGCGTTCCGGCGCAGGACTGGGGCGAGCGCACAACGTATTTCGCCGCGCTGCTGGAGGGCGTGAAGGAGGGCAGCTTCAGTGTGACGCAGGCGGAGAGCTACGGGGAGATCGAGGTCACGTCGCAGGTGGCGGAGGGCTGAAGGCGAAAAAACCCTCCCGAGGAGGAAGGGCTTCTTTTGCTTTCCCGCTTACGCCTCCGCGTTCTTGCCCTTCTGTGGGGACGTTTCGGGCGCGCGGGTCAACTCCGCAGCGGGCACGCCGAGGAGCATTCCCTGGTCGGTATGCACGTCCACCGTCCCGGCGAGGGGGTGGAGCTTGGTGACTTTGCCGCACGCGCCGCTCCCCTCGTGGCAGACGCGGGCGTTCTTGCGGGGCAGGTCGCGCAGGAGTTCGAGGTACTGGGTGTGCTCGTATTGCAGGCAGCACAGCAGCCGTCCGCAGGGACCGGAGAGTTTTTCAGGGTTGAGGGGCAGTTGCTGGTCGCGCGCCATGCGAATGCTGACGGGCGCGAACTCCTGAAGGTGGTTGCTGGAGCAGTTCTCGCGCCCGCACGCGCCGAGGGTGCCGATCATCTGCGCCTGCTCGCGCGGGCCGACCGCCGCGAAGTTCACGCGGGCGCGGGTGTGGGCGCGCAGGTCGGCGATCAAGCCGCCGAGTTCGATGCGGTCCTCGGCGCTATAGCTCACCGTGACGAGGCTCTCGTCGAGGGTGAACTCCACGGCCACGAGCTTGACGGGCAATCGGCGCTCACGGGCGCGGGCACGCAGCAGCCATTTCAGGTCCTCGCCCTGACGGTACAGGTCCTCCCAGCGGGCGAGGTCCTCCGGTGTGGCCGCGCGCAGCACCGCGCCGTAGCGGGCCTGTTCGTCGGGGGCCGAGGCCGCGCCGCGCACGGTGGCGACCTCCGGGCCGCGCTTGCCCTGCACGACGACGCGCGTGCCGACCGAATGGGCCTCGGCACTAAGCATCGCGTGAAGCCGGGGACTGCGCTCGAAGCGGACGGGAAGGACAACCACGCCCCCCAGGATGTCACGTCCGGAGGGGGGGCGTCGAGAGCGGCGGCACAAAGGGGAGTCGCCAGGGGACAGTCGCCAGAACTTCACGGGGCAGCCGTCTTCCCGCCGACGTGTGGCCTACTCCAGAGCACAGGACACGAGGAGCTGTGTCTTTAGCGCCTCCCCCTTGAACGCTCGATGTGTAACAGAAGAATGAGCGTGCCAAACGTGTTTTTCTCTCCCTCTCCCCTTGCGGGAGAGGGTCGGGGAGAGGGGTGACGAGCACCGCTCGTCCCTCTACCAAATGACGAAAACGCTCCCACTGTCCGATTCGCAGTTCATACCAAACGTCCCCTGCAAGGAGGTTAGAAGGGGTGAACGGACTGGTCGTCCTCGGAAGATAGACCAATAACCCGCCGTGGCCGTCCACTCTCCACCGCCCCAGTCCTTTCCTGGCGACTGGCGACCCCCGACTTCTCGACTCCTCGACCGCTCGACCGCTCGACCCCCGACTTCTCGACCTCCCGACCCCTCACCCCACTTCCGCCAGCACCTCGATCTCCACCCTCACGTCACGCGGCAGCCGGGCGACCTGCACCGTGCTGCGGGCGGGATAGGGGGCCTCGAAATATTCGGCGTACACGGCGTTCATCGCGGCAAACTCGTTCATGTCGGCGAGGAAGACGGTGGTCTTGACGACGTGGGCGAGGTCGGTCCCGGCGGCGGCGAGGACGGCGACGAGGTTCTCGATGACCTGACGGGTCTGGGCCTCGATGTTGCCCTCGACGAGGGTGCCGTCGGGCCGCAGGGGAATCTGGCCGCTGGTGACGACGAGGGTGCCGAAGCGGGCGGCCTGGCTGTACGGGCCGATGGCGGCGGGCGCGCCCGTGGTCTCCACGATGTCTTTCATGCCCCACTCTAGAACATCCGGCAAAAGAGGCGGCTCTTCCCGGCCTCCCCTTGTCCGAGGGGAGCGAGTGTATTTAATCGGGCAGGACGGTGGAACTCGGAGAACTGCTCTACCGGGAGCCGGTGCCGGGCGTCCGGTCGCCGCGTGGCGGGCGCGGGGGCCGGGCGAGCGCGGGGGACAGCATGCGGGTGACGGACGCGGCGCGGGGGGGAACCGCCCCTCCCCGGCGGGTCCGCCGCACCCGCTGGAAGACCACCACGCCCCCCAGCAGCAGGGCACCGACCAGCCCGATGAGGAGGCGGCGCTCGGGAATGAGCATCACGCCGAGGAGGGTGAAGTACGCCAGCGTCAGCAGCAGGTACGTCAGCGGGCTGCTGCCCCGGCGGACGCTGAGGAGCAGGTCCACGTAGGTGGGGCCGTCGGGCTGGCGCCCAGGCAGCGTGTAGCGGGGCAGGCGTCCGGGGCGGGCCACGTCCACGACCACGGCGGTGATGTTGTCCGGGCCGCCCGCGTCGTTCGCGGCGTCCACGAGCAGGCGGGCCACGTGGTCGGGGGCACCGGGCCGGACGAGCAGGGCGAGAAGCTGGGGGTCGGTCAGGACGCCGTTCAGGCCGTCGCTGCACAGCAGCAGGCGGTCCCCCGCGCGCAGGGGCAGGCCGAACAGTTCGAGCCGCACCCGCTCCTCGCCGCCCAGCGCGTTGCTCACCACGCTCCGCCACTGGTGGTCGCGCGCCTCCTCCTCGGTGAGGTGCCCCAGCCGCAGTTGCTCGGCCACCCATGAGTGGTCGTCGGTCAGGCGGTGGAGTTCGCCGCCCCGCAGCAGGTAGGCGCGCGAGTCGCCCACGTGCGCGACGAGGGCCGCCCCCCCGTCGATCAGAACCGCGAGCAGGGTCGTGCCCATGCCCACGTATTCGCCGACCGCGTGCCGCACGACCGCGAGGTTCGCCGCCTGCACCGCCTCCGCCAGCCGCTCGGGGGGCTGGGTGCGCCCGCGCCCGGAGAGATACCGCTGCCCCAGCGTGTCGAGCGCCAGATTCGCCGCGAGTTCGCCCGCCGCGTGCCCGCCCATGCCGTCGGCGACCGCGAACAGGCCACCGCCCGGCAGGTCGAGGGCCAGGGCGGCGTCCTGATTCACGTCCCGTTGCCGCCCCACGTCCGTGAACAGGCCGGAGGACAGCGGGGGCGTCGCTGCGGCGCGCATGTGACCAATATAAGGGGACGTTCATTCAAATTTCTTGAATAAACGCACGTCAAAGCCCGCCCCTGTTCACCTCATTGTGTCGGCGAGGGGGTTGAGGACACCCTCCCCACCCCCGCATGCTCTGGCACTCCTGCTGTCAGTGACGACGAGCAACCGCCGCTTCCCTGCCCCGGCTCTCCCGCGAGCTTACCAGCGTGGGAAGGAGGTTGTTTCCCCCACTGAGCGAGGGTCCGGTGGGGGCCGACGGGTGGGTGAACCGGGACGTTCGCCCTGGGCCGGGCTATCATGCGCCCGTGACCGTGCCCCCGCTCCCGACCGCCCCGCCCGTTCCCGACACGACCCGCGCCCGCATCCTCACCGAGGCGGCGCGGCTGTTCGTGGCGAGCGGCTACCACGGGGTCTCGATGCGCGAGGTGGCGGCGGCGGTCGGCGTGACCAAGCCCGCCCTGTACCACCACTACGCCGACAAGGAGGCCCTCTTCCTGGCGATGCTCAACGGCACGCTGTCGGGCCTGAGTCGGCTGGTGGCGCACGCGGAGGGGCAAGTCGGCATCCGCTCGCAACTGGAAGTTCTGGTGGGCGACCTGCTGGCGAGTGCGCCCGAGCAGCGGGTGGGACTGCAACTGGCAGGCGAGTTGCGCCACGTCTCGCCAGAGCGCCGCGCCGCCTTCGAGGGTGAGTACCGCCGGGTGTGGATGGGCGGCCTGACCCGGCTGATCGAGGGGGCGGCGGGCCGGGGCGAACTGCGCGCCGATCTGCCCCCCGCCGTGCTGACGCGGGCGCTCCTCGCGCTGCTCTATCCGCTCGTGACGGGAGCGCCGCCCGCCGACCCGCACGGCACGGCGCGGGCACTCCTGAGCGTGTACCTCGACGGGGCGGTGGCGAGGGGGTGACTTGTCGGCGGGAAGGGGTCCGTGGGGAGTGGACTCGATCTTTTCCCCACGCTGCTCCCCCAGGCAGGAACACCCGAGGGTAAAGGTCCTTCACCCGGCACTTAGGAACGGTGCACAACTTCTCCCGGAGAGTGGACGGGAACGTGCCCCGAGCCGTGCGTCCGGGTCTTCCCGGTGGTGCCCACTTCGTCCCCTCGCCCGAGCGCCCCGTCTGCGTTGCGCTCGCCCCTCTCTTTGGAGACCCCCCTGATGGAATCCCTGTTCGGCTGGATCACGCAGCCCGAGGCGTGGCTGGCCTTCGGCACCCTGCTGCTGCTGGAAGTCGTCCTCGGCATCGATAACGTCATCTTCATCAGCATCCTGGCGGGCAAGCTCCCGCCCGAGCAGCGCCAGCGGGCGCGCACCATCGGGCTGATGGCGGCCATGCTGATGCGGCTGGCCCTGCTGTTCTCGATCACCTGGATCTACCGCCTGCAAAACGACCTCTTCTCCCTCTTCGGCGTGGGCTTCTCCGGGCGCGACCTCATCCTGATCTTCGGCGGGCTGTTCCTGCTGTACAAGGCCGTCAAGGAGATGCACGAGCAACTGGAGGGTCCCGGTGCCCACGAGACGAGCGTGACGACGCAGGGCGCGGTGAACTTCGCGGGCATCATCGCGCAGATCATGGTGCTCGACATCGTGTTCAGCCTCGACTCGGTGATCACGGCGGTCGGCATGGCGGACGACATCGGCGTGATGGTGAGTGCCGTGGTCGTCACGGTCGCCATCATGCTCTTCGCCGCGCGGCCCATCGGCGACTTCGTGCAGGCGCATCCCACCGTCAAGGTACTCGCGCTCGCCTTCCTGCTCCTCATCGGCGTGAACCTCATCGCCGACGGCTTCGGCTTCAAGATTCCGAAGGGCTACACCTACTTTGCGATGGGCTTCGCCATCATGGTCGAACTGCTCAACCTGCGCGCCCGCAAGGGCCAGCCCGTCGCCCTCCACGAGACGGGCCGCCACCCGGACGCGAACTGAGGAGAGTTGGGAGGACAGGGGGCCGGGCCTGTGAGGGGTTCGGCCCCTTCGCCTGGGAGAGCGGTCAGCAGTCAGCGGTCAGCTCTCAGCCGTCAGGAAAAGACTTCCAGAGCAGTTGACGAAAGAAGAATTGTCCCCCTGAGCGCGAGCGTTGGGCCTTCTGTCACACGTTGGGGGATGCTTCACTGTGCTCAGCATGACACCGTTCTTCGTCGAACGCTTGAAGGCCATTCCTCTTCCCCTGGCGACTGGCGACTGGCGACTGGCGACTGGCGACTGGCGACTGGCCTCACGCTTCCAAGCTGTGCTTTAAGACAATGGCGCGGAAACCAGACCTCCCCCGGCGTAGGCTCCCCGCATGGAAGGTTTCTTCGCCGCCTTCGGCACGACGGAGGCGTGGGTGGGGCTGCTCAGCCTCACGCTGCTCGAACTCGTGCTGGGCATCGACAACATCGTGTTCATCACGCTGCTCGCCGGGCGGCTGCCGCGTGGGCAGCAGGCCTTCGCCCGGACGCTGGGGCTGGTCCTCGCGGTCGTGACGCGGGTGGCGCTCCTCTCCAGCGTGACATGGCTCACCCGGCTGACGGCCCCGGTCCTGAGCGTCTTCGGGCAGGGCCTGAGCGTGCGCGACCTCGTGCTGCTGGGCGGCGGCGTGTTCCTGATGGTCAAGAGCGTGCGGGAGCTGTCGCGGATGGCCGACAATCCGCTGGGCCGCGAGGAACCCGGAGCGCCCACTGTCACGCTAGCGAGCGTGATTCTCCAGATTCCGCTGCTGGACCTCGTGTTCAGCCTCGACTCGGTGATCACGGCGGTCGGCGTCAGCGGCAACCTGCCCGTCATGGTGACGGCGGTCGTGCTGGCGATGCTCGTCATGATCGCCGCGAGCGGCCCCATCTCGCGCTATATGGACGAGCACGCGCCCCTCAAGCTCCTCGCCGCCGCCTTCCTGCTCCTGATCGGCACGACCCTGGTCGCGGAAGCCTTCGGGGTGGAGGTGCCGCGCGGCTTCATCTACTTCGCCATGCTGTTCTCGGGCGTGGTCATGCTCTACACCGTGCGCGCCGCCCGCACCGTCATTCGGCAGCGGCTGGAGGAGGCGGGCGTGACGCCGGGCGAGCGGGGGAGGCGGTGAGGGGTGAGCCGTCGTTCCTGTGAGTGACCCGGCAAAATCTCTCGGGGACGCCTTCCGGGGAGGGGGAGCCATCTCGTTAGGGTTCCCCCTGCCGCTGCCTATACTCCCCCACATGAGTCAGATTCATGTGCGCGCCGAACCGGGGGACGTGGCCGAGTACGTCCTGCTGCCGGGCGACCCCAACCGTGCCCGCCACATCGCCGAGACGTATCTGGAAGACGCGACGCTGTACACCGAGCACCGCCAGCTCCTCGGCTTCACGGGCACCTACCGGGGCGTGCGCGTCAGCGTGCAGACGACCGGGATGGGCTGCCCCAGCGCCGCCATCGTCGCGGAGGAACTCGCGCGGCTGGGCGCGCGGACGCTGATTCGGGTGGGCACGCTGGGGGGCGCGACGCCCACGGTGCGGCCCGCCGACCTTGTGGTCGCCACCGCCGCCGTGCCGAACGACGGCACCACCCGGCAATTCCTCGGCGGCGCTCCCTACGCCCCCGCCGCGAGCTTCGAGGTCGTGGAGGCCGCCGTCCACGCCGCCCGCGCGCTGGACGTGCCCCACCACGTCGGCCTCGTGATGACCGAGGACGCCTTCTACGCGAGCACGCCCGAACACGCCCGTTTGTGGGCCTCGCGCGGCGTGCTGGGCTTCGAGATGGAGGCGAGCGCGATCTTCCTCGTCGCGGCGCTGCGTGGCCTGCGCGCCGGGTGCCTCACCGCGTGCAGCAACGACATCGGCGACCCCCAGCTCGTGCCCGACGACGTGCTCGCCGGGGGCGTGGACCGGATGGTCCGGGTGGCGCTCGACGCCATCGTGAGCCTCGCCGAACGCTGAAGATCAGGCGCGGCGTCATCTCTGGCGACTGGCGACTGGCAACTGGCGACCCCCGCAATCGGGGAGACCTCCCCCCGCTTCCCCCCGCCCGTCCCTTTCTCCCGCGCCGCCCCGTGGCAGGATTGGGCCATGACGATGCTCGACGAACTGGAGTTCCGCAACCTGCAACTCGACCAGCACGGCCCCCTCGCGGTGCTGACGGTGACGCGCCCGAAGGCCCTGAACGCCCTGAACGCCGACACCCTCAACGAGCTGTCGCAGGCGCTGGAGGCGGTGATCGAGAACCCGGAGGTCGGCGCGCTCATCCTGACCGGGGGCGGCGACCGGGCCTTCGTGGCGGGGGCGGACATCGCGGAGCTGAACCAGCTCGACGGCGTGTACGCGGGCCGCGAACTCGCCCTGGCCGGGCAGGACGTGATGCACTCGGTCGCCAGCCTGCCCATCCCGGTGATCGCGGCCATCAACGGCTTTGCGCTCGGGGGCGGGCTGGAACTCGCGCTCGCGTGTGATGTGCGGGTGGCCTCGCCGGGGGCGAAACTCGGCCTGCCCGAAGCGTCCCTCGGCCTGATCCCCGGCTTCGGCGGCACCCAGCGCCTCGCGCGCCTGATCGGGCCGGGCCGGGCGCTCGACCTGATGCTCACCGCGCGGCAGGTTTCGGCGGAGGAAGCCCTGAGCATGGGCCTCGTGAACTACGTGGCCGACGACCCGCTGACGAAGGCGCGCGAGGTGGCCGAGCTGATGCTCAGGAACGCGCCCATCTCGCTGTCGCTCATCAAGGAGGCCGTGCGCCGGGGCATGGACACCACGCTGGAGGCCGGGCTGGAGGTGGAGGCCGACCTCTTCGGGATGACGGTCGCCACGAAGGATTTCCGCGAGGGCACCGCCGCCTTCCTCGCCAAGCGCCGCGCGGAGTTCCAGGGTGAGTGAGCGCGAGCGGGAACCCACGCGGCGCATCGAGACCGAGGACGCCGGGACCGGGGAGCAGAAGTTCACTCTCAGCGTGCAGGACGGCACCGTGCAGGACGTGGAGGGACGGCACCCGGAGGCGGCCCTGCCCACCCCCGCGAATGGCCGGGTGGTGGAGTACACGACCCCGCGCGCCAAGCTCATCGAGGAGGCGCACCGGGCGATCCGCGCCGATCTCGCCGACTACCCCCGCGCCCTCGCCGCCTACGAGGCCCTGCGCGGCGACCCCGAGGCGCTGGCCCACTGGGACATGGCGAACTACATCACCATGCGGAAGCTCGGCTACAACGACCACGGGCGCGTCCACTCGTTCATCACGGGCGCGGCGAGCCTGGCGATCACCGAGCTGCTGCTGGAGGCGGGCGTCAAACCCGACCTGATGGAATCCGGCGTGGGCGACCCCGACGACGTGTTCCTCGCCGTCATCCTGGGCACGATGCTCCACGACATCGGCAACCAGATTCACCGGGTCGGGCACGAGGGGCACGGGGTCGCGCTCGCCCTGCCCATCCTCGACCGCATCATGGGGCCGCTGTACGCCGACCCCTTCAAGCGCATGAAGGTGCGCTCCTTCATCCTCGGCGCGATCAACTGCCACGACCTCAACCCACCGCCGCTGACGCTGGAGGGCGGCATCACGGCGGTCGCGGACGGCACCGACATCACGAAGGGCCGGGGCCGCAAGGCCTTCGCGCTCGGCAGCGTGGACATCCACTCCATCAGCGCCCTCGCCGTCGATCAGGTCGTCATCGAGCGGGGGCGGGACATGCCCGTTCTCATCAACGTCACCATGAACAACTCCGGTGGCATCTTTCAGGTCGAGGAGGTGCTGGCCCCGAAGGTCATCCGCACCCCCATGCGCCGCTACGTGGAACTGCGCGCCTCCATCCGTCCGCAGGGAGAGGCGCAGATTCTCAGCCGGGTGCGGCTCGACGGCGACCATTTCGTGATGGACCTGGAGAGCGGCGAGCGCGTGGTGGCCGAGGTGCAGGACACCCAGAAGCGGGTGGAGAACGCCCTCAGCGAGAATCTGGGGGTGGGCAGCGAGCGGAGGTAGGAGACCTCGACTCAGAGGAGGGGGGACATTGAGCGTCTTTTTCTGCCGGTGTGGACACCGCATCCATGACGAACCGGAAGGATTGCCTTCCCTCGGCCACGTTCTGCCCGACCGGAAGTCGGCCCTCGTCTTCGATCTCATCCCTCGAACCATCGCCTCCTCCATCGCCGCACGCGTGCGGGGCGAGGGTCACGTCTGGCAGAAGCGGTTTTTCAGCGACAAGTATGCTGAGTTGAACCTCAAGGACGAGGAGGTCGTTTTCGACATCCTGACCAGTTGGCGCATGGGAGCCGGAAACGTTCTTGAGATTTGGCGGTGTGAGGCGTGTGGACGCTTGTGGGTGCAGGATTGGCGAACTCCCAATCGGCTGATCGCCTTCCAACCGGAGGACGAACCCGTTCAGGACCTGTTCGCGGTGCCCGAACCGGAGGAGACGGTGCCGGAGTTCTGACCCGCCCCTGACCTCCCCTGACCGCCCTTCACCCTTCCGAACCTGTACGGAAATGCGGCTGCCCCGGCCCACCCGCCGCCCTACACTGGGAGCGTGAAGAGGAGTTGGGTCGTCGGCTTGTCGTCCGCCGTGGTGCTGGGCGGGGCGCTCGCGTTGGGTGTCGCCGTGGGGGATCGTGGGCACCTCGCCCCCGGCCTGAGCGTGGCGGGCGTGGAGGTCGGCGGCCTGACCCGCGAGGAGGCGCTGGCAGCTCTCACAGAGAAGACCACTCCGCCCCAAGTCACGGTGGAGGCGGGTGGGCGCACCTGGACCGTCGGGGCCGACATGCTTGGTTGGCGGGCCGATAAGGGGGCGAGCGTGGACGCCGCTTTGAAGGCGACCGCCGAACGCGGCTTCGTGGAGCGGGTGCGTGGGTTCATCGGCCAGGCCTCGGAGCGGAACTTTCCCCTTGCGGCGCGGGTGGACGCCGAGCAGGCGAAAAAAGCCCTTTCGACCCTGACCCAGAGCGTGAACACCCCGCCGAGGGACGCGACCGCCGTCTTCGACAAGGCCACTCTCCGCTATGTCCTCCGCCCCGACGCGCCGGGCCGCCGCGCGCGGGTGGAGGAGGCCGCGAACGCCCTCGCCGCCGACCCCTCCCTGACGACGCTGACCCTGCCCGTGACGACGTGGAAGGCCCGCTACACCGCCGAGACCGTGCGCGCCCACGTGGAGCGCGGCAACCGCCTGATGCGGCCTCTGACCGTGCGGCTCGCAGGCACCGACGAGGTGGCGGAGCTAACGGCCCTCCAGGTCGCCAACCTCTACTGGGTGCGCGGGGAGGGCATCGTCCTGGACGAGCCTGTGGTGAGTGCCGTCCTGAAACGGTTCGCGGCGGAGATGGGCCGCCCCGCCCGGAACGCCCGTTATGCCGCGCGGGGGAACTCCCTCGTGGGCGTCGCGGAGGCGGCGGGCTATGTCGTCGACCGGAAAGCCGCACTGGCCGCCCTCCGAAAGGCCATCGCCGACCCCGCCGCCCGAGCGGTGGTCTTTCCCGGCAAGGTCAGCCGACCGACCCTCACCCTCGCGGAGCTGCCTGACCCGAAGGAAATGGAACTCATCGCCTCGGGCCGCAGCACCTATTACGGGAGTGACTGGGCGCGACGGGCCAACATCGCCGCCGCCGCCGCGAAGATCAGCGGGGTGGTGGTGCCCGCCGGAGAGAACTTCTCCTTCCTGGACGCGCTGGGCCGCATCACACCGGGGAACGGCTTTGTCGGTGGCCTGATCATCAGCGGTGGGCGCACGGTGGACGGCCTCGGCGGCGGCGTCTGTCAGGTGTCCACCACGGCGTTCCGCGCCCTGTACGCGGCGGGATTGCCCGTCGTGGAGCGGCACGGGCACTCCTACCGGGTGCGCTACTACGAGCCGCAGGTCGGCTTCGAGGCCGCCGTGTACGACCCCGGCGTGGACCTCAAGCTCAGGAACGACACGGGCGCGCCCCTCTACCTGATGGCCGTGAACGACGACGCCCGCAGCACGCTGGAGGTGCAGGTGTGGGGCAAACTGCCGGGACGCACCGTCACCGTCAGCCCCGCCGTCATCTCCTCGCGCACGCCGCACCCGCCCGCCGAGTACGTGGCGAACTCGTCCATGCGTCCCGGTGCGTCGCGGCAGGTGGACTGGGCGCAGGACGGGTATAAGCTCTCCATCACCCGCACGATCAAGGATGCCCAGGGCGTGCGCCGCGACACGGTGAAGACCGTCTACAAGCCGTGGCGCGCGGTCTACGAGTACGGCCCGAGAAACTGACGCGGACCCGTCTCATCCGCGTCAGCCCCGCTCACCCCCTCGTCAGGCCCGGCGGGTACAACAGAGGCATGCGCCCCCTTACGCCCCTCGCCGTCGCTCTGACCCTCGCGCTCGGTGCCTCCGCCTCGGCCCAGTCCGCCCCCCTGACCGGCACGACCTGGACGCTGACGGGCCTCACGGACGGGGGCCGACTCGTCGCGCCGGGGCGGCTGGTGCGGGCACCGACCCTGCGGCTGGACGGTCGCTTGGCATCCGGGATCACGCCCTGCAACCTGTACCGTGCGCCCTATGCAGCGCGCGAAAAGACGCTGCGCCTCGGACGGCTCGCCACCACCCGCCGCGCCTGCCCCGACCGGGTGGACGGATTGGAGGAACGCTTCGTCGGGCTGCTGCGTGGCGTGACGCGCTACACGTTCAGTGGGACGACCCTGACTCTCCTCGCGGGCGAGCGTGACCGCCTGGTGTTCGCGGGGGGCGGAGGTCGGCCCTCCACCGTCACCCCGACCGTCCCGCAACCGGAGGCCAGCGTGAACTTGGACGGTGACTGGACCCTCACGGGGGGAACGGCGGTGCAGATTATCCCCGGCACGCCTCCTGCCCTCACCCTGGCGAATGGGCGGGTGAGCGGCACGGGCGGTTGCAACCGCCTGACGGGCACGCTGCGCGCGGAGGGCGAAACGCTGACCTTCGGGCCGCTCGCCACCACCCGCCGCCTCTGCACGCCGGAGCTGAACGCGCAGGAGTCGGCTTTCCTGACCTTCCTGGGGACGCCGCTCACCACGCGGGTAGCGGGTGACAGCCTCACGCTCACGAATGCCGGGGGGCAAACGCTCGTCTTTGGGCGGGGAAGAGCGGGAAGTGGTGCCGTCGTTCCTGACTCCGACTCGGCACAGGGCACCTTCACCCTCTCCACCGTGGACGGTCGCCCGGCTCCGCAGACGGCACGATTCGTAACGCTGACGTTGGAGGGTGAACGTATCGGCGTCACTGACGGCTGTAACGTTTACATCAGCACGTACCGAGTGGAAGGGGGCCGCCTCGCTCTGTTGGCTCCTCCAACTCAAATGTCCATTCCTTGCCTCAAAACGCCGAGCGAGACGAGCCTGAGTGCTGCTCCAACCGCTCAAGCCACGTTCGGCGTCATGGACTTGCCCGCCCTCCTCGCCGCCGCCCCCACCCTGAGCGTGACGGACCGCGCCCTGACCCTGAGCGCGAATGGCACGACGCTCGTGTTTACCCGCACGCCCATTGCCAGCGCCCGCATCCAGACGTGGGAGGTGGACGGCCAGCTTGTGCCCTGCACGGGCATCGGCCCCATGTCCTGCCTGCGGGTGCGGCGGGAGGGCGGCGACTGGCAACTCTTCTACAGCCAGATCGAGGGCTTCACCTTCCAGCCGGGCGTGAGGCAGCTCATCCGCGTGCGCGAGGAGGACCGCCCCACGCCCGTTCCCGCCGACGCCAGCAGCAAACGCTACGTGCTGGTGGAGGTGGTGGAGCGGCGGTGAGGGGTGGAGTGGAGGGTGCTTGTGGAAGTTGGGCGGAGGCGTCGTCACGTCGCCCCCTCACCCCCTCACCCCGGCCCTCTCCCACCAGGGGAGAGGGAGAACAGAGGCTTATGCGCTTGCTCTTTTAGCTTCTCCCCCTCAAGACGCTTGATGTGCAATACGGGTCAGGGAAGGGCGACGAGATCAAGGTGGGCACCTAGCGGACGACCCCAACGGGCCTTGAGTTGAATCAGGAGGTTGTGCGCTGCCACCTTCGCGCTCAGACGCAGC
>NZ_JAZHPF010000032.1 GCF_036543075.1 Deinococcus sp. YIM 134068 | reverse complement strand
AGTCTGGAGCTGAGCCAGGACAGCCTGGTAGAGTCGAGGAGCGTCCCCGGCGGCATTTTCAGTTGTCACAAACAGAAAGTGTCCCCTACCGGGGACGCTTTCTCATACTTTCTGTCAGGCGGTCAGCTACCGCGCCTCTGGCGACGCGACATCGACTTCCCCGAGCGGTAGGGGACTGAAACCGCTCTGGAGGGTCGCCTTAGCGCGGCTGGTAAAGGGCGACATCGACTTCCCCGAGCGGTAGGGGACTGAAACTGTACTGGCAGGGCTGGTACGTCTGCGCGCTGAACGCGACATCGATTTCCCCGAGCGGTAGGGGACTGAAACGACATGCCTTACTTCGTGCCCATCGCGGCAGTCATGAGTTCCAACGACTTCCCCGAGCGGTAGGGGACTGAAACGCCACCACGAAGGGGGCTGGGCGCGAAAGCAAAGGGTTCCAACGACTTCCCCGAGCGGTAGGGGACTGAAACCCGTCGCCGTCCCGCAGGCGGTCGGTGAGTTCATCGGTTCCAACGACTTCCCCGAGCGGTAGGGGACTGAAACATCCGCCGCGCCGCGTCCACGGCGAGCGCCAGTTGGTTCCAACGACTTCCCGAGCGGTAGGGGACTGAAACGTCGGCTCCTGTGGCACGGCAGACGAGGGGGCCGCACTCCGAGGCGTTGTTCTGGCCTGGCCTGAGTTGGCAGAAGTTGTCGTCCCCCTTTGACCGGAGACCAGGAACCATGAGCACCCGCAGGCGCTGAACACAGGGGCCTGTTCCAACTCCAGTAGCCACAGCCACCTCTCGCTATTAAACTTCGTGTCAGATGAGTAAAATCGGTCAGAGGCTGGGGGTGCGTGCGGGCAGGGCCGCCCCCGGTTCTGCGGCGGACGGTGAGAGCACCGGGCCGCTCGGGTGACGCACCCGCCAGCCGTCGCCCTCCCGCTCGGTGTACAGCGCGCCGGAAATCCCCAGCACGGTGTGGAACACGTCCGCCGCCTGCCGGGCGAGGGTATCCACGTCGCCCGTGTCCGCCGCGAGGTCGGTGAAGCGGGCGACGGCGGCCAGCGCCTCACGCTCCTCGGCGAGCGCCCGCACCGCCCCCGCCCGTTGCAGCGCCAGGGTCAGGCCGTGCCCCAGCGCCCGGAACACCCCCTGCTCCCGCCCGCCCCAGCGGGTGCGGCCCCGCAGCCGCAGGCCCGCCGCGAGGACGCCGATTACCTCGTCCCCCTCGAAGAAGGGCTGGAACGCCACGGCCCCGTACACCGCCGGCTCCTCGACGCCCTGGGCCGGCGTCTCCCAGCCGTCCACGAAGACCATGCGCCGCTCCCGCTGGGAAGGGCGCTGGACAGCACGAGGTCCAGGGCCGCGCGCAGGCTGTGCGGCCCCCGCGCCTGGGGACCGAGCGGCGTGCGCGACCAGTCGAGGGCCGTGATCCGGGAACGCTGAGCGGGTGTGGTGGGGGCAGGCGGATCGTCCACAGTTCCATGAGGATAGGCGAGGAACACTGGAGGCAGACGAGGAATCCTTGCAGGCCGAGCTGCCGGAACCGACCCCTGACCGCTGGGCCGCTTCGGGGCGACCCCCACGCGGCCCCGCGTCTCCAGAACGTTCGGGCGTCGCCTCACGCCAGGAATCGCGCCGACTCGAAGGGCACGTGCGTCTTCTTGTGGAAACCTCGCTGGTGGCAGACGGCGCGTGTGCTTGTAGCCGAGCCGCCGCCAGAAGCGCAGCCCCGCCCCGTTCTCCTCCACGACCGACAGCACGACGCGTCGCCCGCCCTGACCGCGCACCCACGCCGCGAACGCCCCGTGCAGGGCCGCGCCCGCGCCGCGCCCGCGCACCCCGGGTTCGAGCAACATCAGCCCGAGGTCCCACGTGCCCGCCTCCGGGTGGTCGCACAGCGCCTCCAGGACGCCGACCAGTTGCCCAGCCCCGTCGAACACACCGAGCGTCGCCTTGCGGTCGGGGGCGACGCCGGGCGGGACGTTCTCGAAGATGCCCCCGGCCTCGTGGTCGCCCGGCGCGACGCCGTTCACCTGAAGGCCGGAGTCCGCGCAGCGCGAGAAGAGCGCGTCGAGGCGGCGCAAGGTCCGCAGAACGGCTCACTTCACCCACCTTCACCACGACAGCCCGAACGCCCACGACGCCTCAGGGCCGAACCTTGTTTCTCCGTTCCATGAACGACGAACGACGACTTCGGGGGCGCTCGACGAGGGGAGGGCAGGTCGGCGGTCCTCATCCCTCACCACTTCCCCCCCACGTTCCCATCGCCCGCTTTGCCCGGCGGTGCCCCACCCGGACGTAGCCGCGCGTGGTGTTGACATCGGCGTGGCCGAGCACCTCCGCCACGGCGACGAAATCGCCCAGCTCCTCGTAGAGCCGTGATCCCATCGCCTTGCGGAAGGCGTGGAAGCCGCGCCAGTCGGTGCCGCCGTCCCCGTCCTCCTGCGCGAACAGCGGGGCGACGTGGTAGGCCGCGCTCGCCCGGTCGCGGAAGGAGAACACCCGGTCGCCCCGGTGGGTGCGCCGCCGGGGCAGCAGCCGCGCGGCGCGCAGAGCGTGAGCGAGCGGCGGCGTGAGGGGCACGAGCCGCGAGCGCCGCCCCTTGCCCGAGCGGACGGTGAGGTCGAGTTCGGTGAGATCCACGTCCGCCCACGTCAGGTCGAGGGCCTCCTGAATCCGCAGCCCGCTGTGCGCGAGCAGCAGCACCAACAGCCGGGTCTGGAGCCAGCGCGTCCGCGTGCGCGGGGGGGCCGCCTCCGTCCCCGCCCGCAGCCGGGCGTACACCCGCTCCAGCACCGCCTCCGAGTACGGGGGGTTCTTCTCCAGCGGGTGACGGCGGTCGCGCGGCAGCACCACGTCCTCGAAGGGCGTGGCCTGGGTCGCCCCCGCCCAGCGCAGCGCCCGGTACAGCAGCGCGGCGGCGGCCACCCGCGAGCGCACCGTCCCGATGGACCGGCCCTGCCGCAGCAGCAGCTCGTTCACCCACGTCTGCGCGAGGTCGCGCTCGGGCCGCAGCAGGTTCCACGCCCCGGCCCCCGCGTGCGCCACGAAGAGCCGCACCCCGGTTCGGTAACTGCGCCGCGTGTGCGCGCTCAGCAGCGCCCCCGCCTCGCCGTGCAGGGTCAGGTACGCCTCGGCGAGCAGCCACAGCGTCCCCGCGTCCTTGTCGCGGGCCGCCTCGGTCGCCCGGCGGCGGCGCTCGTCCGGCGGCAGCGCGGCGAGGTGGGCGGTGCGGGTATGAAGGTCGGCGTGCGGGAGGACGAGGGTCATGGTGGGGTAAATTCTACGATAAGGTGTGTTATCAAAGAAATCGTCGGCTGGCCCATGACCCTGGTGAGGGAGGTCGAGTTGCCGACCTCGTGCCGGGAGGGTGACTCACGGCCTTCATTCCCACCCCCTCTCACTCGTCTCAGGCACTGGGAGAGGCACGACAGAGATGCGCCCTGGCTGGACGTTAAGATTGTGAAGACGGTCGGTGGTGCCGTGCGAGGCGAATCCAGAGGCAGCGCGCTTTGCCGAGTTGTGAAGAGGCGGAAGCAGAACGCGTGTTGACCGAATCGCATCTCAGGTAGTCGCTGGAATCGTCCTGAACTGCATGGGAGGACCGATCATCGCCAGGCAGGGAGGACTGCGCCCATGACTCTTGCCGCCGACGCCTTTCCTCCACTCGTGCCCGAAACGCTCCTTGAGCGCGCCCTGCTCGCCTACGCGTTGCCCGAACCGACCGAACTGCGCTTTCTGCGTCGCGGGTACAACGATCACTCCCTCGTGACCGCCGGGGGGCAACGCTTCATCCTCCGCGTCTACCTCGACGACAAGCCGTATCTCCGTGGCCCTCACGACTTCCTCTCGGAAGTGGAGGTCCTGGCCGGGTTGAAAGCTCAGGGCGTCAGCGTGAGTTCGCCCATCGCCCGCCGAGACGGCACCCTGCTCGGTCGGGTGGAAGACGCTCATGGTGAACGGCACGTGGCCCTCTTCGAGTTCGCGGAGGGCGACGAGGTTTCAGGCGGGGAGTTGAGTGAGAGCGCCGCCCACCACCTGGGTCTGACCGTCGCCACGCTCCATCTCAGGGCCGATGAGGCCCGGCTCGGCCACCGTCGACCGAGCCTGGACGAAACGTTCCTGGTGGACCGGCCCGTCGCCGCCCTCCAGCGCATGCTGGGTCAGGAGGCGGGCTTTCTGCGGGAGTACGGGGAGGGTCTCAAGCGGCGGCTCTCGAGGCTTCCACGGGACGCCGGAGCGTTCGGCTTCGTGCATGGTGATCTGCACCTGGGCAACGTGCATGTGAGCGAGGAGCACGGGTGCACCCTGTTCGACTTCGACCACTCCGGCCTCGGCTGGCGGGCGTACGATCTGGCGGTGTTGCGGCTTCGCCTCGACGAGACGCGGTGGAACGCCCTGCTCGGGGGCTACCGGACGGTGCGTCCGTGGTCGCAGAGAGACATGGATAGCGTGCCCCTGTTCACCGAGGTGCGTCAGCTGTGGGACCCCGGCGACTGGTTCGCCATGTGGGAGACCGGGGCGTGGGGTCGGTCGAGCCTGGAGGAGGTCCCGCCCGCGCGTCTCCTCGAACGCCTCCGCGTGTTGGCGAACGCGGGGACGGATTGACCGACTGACAGACGGCGGGCGTTCCGTTCCGGCAACGTCGTTGACGTTCTATCGGGCGTGGAGCCGACGCTCAGTGCCCGGCGTGCGCGCCCTGCTTCCTCGGCAGGAAGTGCAGCGCCGCCACGATGACGGCCCCGATGAGCAGGCCGATCATGGCCGAGCCGAGCGTCTCCACGAACCACTCCACCACGCCCCCGGCAAACGGCACGGCGTGGCCCGCCGCCACCGCGTCGTCGTGCAGGGCGTGGGCCAGCCCGCCGACACCGAACTCCTCCAGCCCGACGAGGATGATGTGGCCGCCCACCCACAGCATCGCCGCCGTGCCGATGACGGACAGGGCCGCCAGGACCATCGGCATGCCCTTCACCAGGCCGCGCCCAAGACCACGTGAGGGGCCGGAGCCGTTCGCCAGCCGCAGGCCGAGGTCGTCCATCTTCACGATCAGGCCGACCACCCCGTACACCAGCGCGGTGATCAGGAGCGCCACGACCAGGAGGATCACCGCGCGCAACGCGAACGTCTGGTCGGCCACCTCCGCGAGCGCGATCGCCATGATCTCCGCCGAGAGGATGAAGTCGGTGCGGATCGCCCCGGAGACCATCTGCTCCTCGTGGGCCTGGCTGGAGAGCTTGGCCTCCTGCGCGTGGGCGTCCTCGTGGTGCCCGGCCACCGCCTCGTACAGCTTCTCGGCACCCTCGAAGCACAGATAGGCCCCGCCCACCATCAGCAGGGGCGTGATCGCCCACGGCAGGAACTGGCTGAGCAGCAGCGCCACGGGCAGGATGAACACCACCTTGTTCCGCAGCGAGCCGCGCGCGATGCGCCAGATGATCGGCAGCTCGCGCTCGGGCGAGAAGCCCGTGACGTAACGCGGCGTCACCGCCGTGTCGTCCACCACCACACCGATGGCCTTGACCCCCGCCTTGCTCGCGGCGGCCCCGATGTCGTCGATGGAGGCCGCCGCGAGCCGGGCGATGGCCGCCACGTCGTCGAGCAGCGCGACGAGACCGCCGCTCATCGGGCCTGCCCGCCGGGAAGACGCTGGGAGTCGGGGAGGGTATGGAAGGGGTGCCGGGCGGCCATAGGATTCACAGCCTACCAACCTCAGCCTGCGGCGGGGTCAGGGGCTATTTACGGTGCGTTGCCCTTTGGGACCGGGGCGCGGCGGCGGGCGGCACAGGGACAGCCCACACCACGGGTCTTGACGGAGAGAAGAGTATTCCGGTGGCTGGCGGCTGGAAGCTGGCCGCTGCTGGCCGCTGCTGGCCGCTGCTGGCCACCCCCTCAGTCTCAGGTCGTCTTCCTCGCCGGGCGGTCCTCCGCCGGGGTCTCCCCCAGCAGGGCACTGTAGACCTCGCGGACGGCCCGCGCGTAGGCCAGGGCTTCCTCCAGGCTTGCGGGCTTGTCGAGCGCGCGGTGGACGATCTGCTCGGCGAGTTCCAGGGCACGGGTCTTCCATTCCGCCGTCGCCGCCTGTTTGCTGGGCATGGCTCACCTTACACCTGCTCAGGGACACCCGCTCGGGCGTCCGCCCTCACGTCACGACAGGCCGGGGGAGCCTCCCGTGCCCGCGCCGCCCCGCGTGGCGCGCAGTTCGTCGCGGATTTCGGCGAGCAGCTTTTCCTCGTTGCTCGGCTCGGCGACGGCGGGCTTCTCCTCGCGCTTGAAACGTTCGTTGAGGCGGTTGAGGGGCATCACGACGAAGAAGTACAGGATGGCGGCCACCAGAAGGAAGTTGATCACCGCCGTGATGAACGCGCCGTAGTTGAAGCGGGCCTGATTGACCACGAAGGACCCGCCGATCTCCGGGCCGCCGCCCGTGAGCGCCTGAATCAGCGGGTTGATGAACCCGTTCGAGAAGGAGCTGACCACCCCGCCGAAGGCCGCGCCGATCACCACGCCGACGGCGAGGTCCACCACGTTGCCGCGCAGGATGAAGTTCCGAAAGCCCTCGATCATATCCGCCACCTTTCCCCGCGCCCGCTGGGGGGCACGCCCGCTAAGCCGTCTTGAGAATTTGTCTCGATGAACGACCGGTGCGATGGGAGGCAGAGGCCGGAGAGCCGCTTCCGTTCCCCTTCCCGGTCTCTCCTCTGTAGAGCTATCAAAAGAAAAATCCCCGCGTGGGGCGCGGCATGTGTCTAGACGGGTGTGTCTGGAGGAGTGGCGGTGAGCCTGGCGGTAGATGTGACGGCGGCGTGGACGTAGAGGTAGAACGCGAAGCCCTACAAATGAACGTCGGCAGGACAGAACCAGGGAGCAGCCCACGTCTCCCCTTTCCTGTCGCCTGGCCCCTGAACAACTGGCCCTCTCCCCGCCTTGTCAGGAACACTTCTCAAAATAACCCCGTGCTAAACGCCCTTTCTTGACGAATGGACGAACCCGGCGTAGGGTAATTCCGAGTAACAAGGTCGGAATATCCCGCCTGTTCACAGCGTCTTCCCTGCCGCCCCGCATTCGTCGGGCGCGGTGGTGAGCCGTTCACCCGTCACGTGATCCCGGTGCCGGGAGGGATCGGGGCGTTCTGCCGCCTCCCATCCCGGCCTCCTTCCGCCCGTCCGCTCATCTCAGAGGAGTCCTCCCACCATGCCCAAGCGCACCACCGCCTTGCTCGCCGCCCTCACCCTCACCTCCTCCGCGTTCGCCGCGTCCGTGAAGGGGGCAGACGGCGTGACCGTGAACGTGACCCAGCCCCGGCGCGTGGTGGCGCTCAACGGGACGACCGTGGAGCTGATCTACCGACTGGGCCAGCAGAAGACGCTGGTGGGGCGCGACGTGACGGGCACGTACCCGGCGAACACCCTTCCCAGTGTGGGCCACTGGGCGCAACTGCCTGCCGAGGGCATCATCGCGCTCAGGCCCGACCTCGTGATCGGCACGGCGGACAACTTCGCGGCGGGGCGCAACGGCACGGTGGTTCAGCAGTTGCGCGCGGCGGGCGTGAAGGTTCTTGTGCTGCCCCCCTCCGACAGCGGCGGGCTGGAGGGCGTGGCGACCCGCCTGAACATGCTCGCGCAGGTGTACGGCGTGCCGACCGCCGCGCAGGCGCTGACGCAGAACTTCGGGACGCAGCTCGCCGCATTGCGCGCGAACCGGTCCAAGACCGCCCCCAGGGTCATCTTCCTGTACGCCCACAGCCCCAGCGACGCGAGCATCTACGGCACAGAGGGGGGAGCCAACACCCTGATCGAGCTGGCGGGGGGCCGGAACGTCGCGCCCTTCGCGGATGTCAAGCCCCTGACCGCCGAGGCGCTCGTGGCGCTCAACCCTGACGCCATCGTGATGCTGGAGCGCGGGCTGGAGTCGGTGGGCGGGGTGGAGGGTGCCCTGAAGATGCCGGGCGTGGCACAGACGAACGCGGGACGGGGCCGCCGCATCTACGCTGTGAACGACTCTATCCGCTGGATCGGGCCGCGCTTCCCGGAGTTCGCGCTACGGCTCGCGCGGCAGTGGAAGGCGGATTTCGGGCGGTGAGGGGGCGGCCAGCAGCCAGCGGCCAGCGGCCAGCGGCCAGCGTGGGAAGGCGGCGGGCGATGAGCGGGCGGGAAGGGTTGGAAGGTCTCACTCCTCCCCCGCGACGCCTGACGTGCAAGACGAGAAACGTCACCCAGACGGACGTTTTTGCTCCCTCACCCCTTGCGGGTGACTCGGAGAGCTGCGAAGCAGAGGGCCGGGGAGAGGGGTGGCGAGCCACGCTCGCCCATGTCCCAAAGAGCAAAACAACCCCCTCGTCCGTCTTCCCAGCTCACGTCGGAGGTCTGCGGGAGGGGCTGGACAGTGAGAACGCGAACGCCTTTCCAGCGCCCTCCAAGCCTCTAGAGCCACGATGGACCGCCACCCCATGACCACCCTGACCTCGGCACCCCCGGTCAGCCGTCAGCGGGTGCGGGCGGCGTTGGCCCTGACGCTGCTGCCCGCGCTCTTGATCGCGGCGGTGGTGCTGGCAGTGGGGACGGGCGCGGTCCAGATCAGCCCGGCGCAGGTCGTCTCCATCTTCCTCGCGCCGCTGGGGGTGGCCCCTCTCGCGCCCTACGAGGAGCAGCAGGCCGCCGTGCTGTACGCCATCCGGTTGCCGCGAGTGGTGCTCGGTGCCCTCGTGGGGGCGGGGCTGGCGGTGGCGGGCACGGCGATGCAGGGCCTCTTCCGCAACCCGCTGGCGGACCCGGGCCTGCTGGGCATCTCCAGCGGGGCGAGCCTCGCCGCCGCGATGAGCGTGGTGCTGGGCTTCAGGCTGTTCGGCTCGTCCTCGCTGCCGGTCGCGGCCTTCGCGGGGAGCCTCGCGTCCACCACGTTGGTCTACGCGCTCTCGCAGGAGCGGGGGCGGGTGAGCGTGCCCACCATGCTCCTCGCGGGCATCGCGGTCAACGCGCTGTGCGGCGCGGGCACGGGGTTGATGACCTTCCTCGCCACCGACGAGCAGTTGCGGACGATCACCTTCTGGAACCTCGGCTCGCTGGGCGGCGCGACGTGGCCGACCGTGCTCAGCGCCCTGCCCCTCATCGCGGTGGGCGTGCTGGCCCTGCCGCTGCTGGCGCGGGCGCTGAACGCCCTGATGCTCGGCGAGAGCGGCGCGGCGCACCTCGGCATCCCGGTGCAGAGGGTCAAGTGGACGGTCGTCGTCCTCGTCGCCCTGAGCGTCGGGGCGGGAGTGGCGGTGGCGGGGACCATCGGCTTCGTCGGGCTGGTCGTGCCGCACCTGCTCCGGCTCCTGATCGGGCCGAACCACCGGGCGCTGCTGCCCGCCTCGGCGCTGCTGGGGGCGGCCCTGCTCGTGCTCGCCGACCTGTTCGCCCGGACAGTCGCCGTGCCCGCCGAGGTGCCCATCGGCATCGTGACCGCGCTGCTGGGAGCGCCCTTCTTCCTGTACCTGCTGCGGCAGGGCCGCCGGGAGGGGCTGTGACGGCTGCTGAGACGCGGGGGGCACCGCTCGTGCGGGTGGACGACCTGAGCTACCGGGTGGCGGGCCGCGAGCTGCTGAGCCGGGTGGGCCTGAGCCTGGCGGGCGGCGAACTCCTCGCTGTGCTGGGGCGCAACGGGGCGGGCAAGAGCACGCTGCTGCGGCACCTCACGGGGGAACTCGGGCGGCGGGGGGTGCAGCTCTTCGGGCAGCCGCTCGGGGCGCTGGGGGCGGGCGAGGCCGCACGCCGCCGGGCCGTGCTGCCACAACACACGCCCGTGTCGTTCGCCTACGAGGTGCTCGACGTGGTGCTGCTGGGCCGCATCCCGCACGGGCGGGGCGAGACCGCGCACGACCGCGAGATTGCCGCCGCTTGTCTCGCGCAGGTCGGGCTGCGGGGGTACGAGACGCGCAACATCCAGACCCTCTCGGGCGGGGAGGCGCAGCGGGTCCACCTCGCGCGCACGCTCGCGCAACTGCACGGGGTCACGGGCGGACGGGTGCTGCTCCTCGACGAGCCGACCGCCAGCCTCGACCTCGCGCACCAGCACGCCACGCTGCGCCTCGCCCGCGAGCTGTGCGCGGACGGCGTGGGCGTCCTCGCCATCCTGCACGACCTGAACCTCGCCGCGCAGTACGCCGACCGGGTGCTGATCCTGTCGGATGGGGCCGTGATCGCCTGCGGCCCGCCCCATGAAGCCCTGACCCACGAGACCATCCGCGCCGCCTACGGGCACGAGGTCCTCGTCACCCGCCATCCGTGCCTGGACTGCCCGCTGATCGTCAGCGCGAGCTAGGGCGTTTGACAGAAGAACGCTCGTCACACTGAGCGCGGCGAGGGGCGTCGTCTATCTGGTGTCCAGATGCTTCCGGCAATTCTTCTGGAGCAGTCGATCCAAGACCGGCGAGCCGCCCCATCAGTCTTCTGGCGACCGGAAGCTGACGCCTGGCGACCCGCGCGTTCCCCTTGCTGCGTCAAACGATCCGGGGCTATGCTGCGGCTGTGGGGCCGTTCAACCTCCTGCTGCTGAACATCCTCTGCGCGAGCCTGCTCGTTCAGGCACTGGCCTGCGCGCTGGGCATGGGCTGGGGCATGACCCTCGGCCTGCTGCTCCTCGGGGGGGTCGCCGGGCGGGTGTGCGCCCCCCTGCTGAGGGCGCACGAGGGGCGGCGGATGGCCGTGAACATCGTCCAGGGTGCCGCCGTGCTGGCGAGCCTTTTCAATGAGAACCGGACCGCCGACGCCCTGTGCCTCGTGCTGACGCTGGTGATGATCCTGACCATCTGGGAGGACGAGGGGCCACGGCTGCGGCGGCGCTGGAGCAGGAAGCTGGAGCAACGGGGCTTTCGCTTCACCCGGCCCGTGATCTCGGCTCCCTCCGCCGTCTGACGGGCTGACCCCGAAGGTGGCGAGCAGCGTATCGAGCGGTCTGCCGTACAGCCGCCGGATGACGGTCGCCTCCAGCAGCGCCCCCGAAGAAGGCCAGCGGGAACGCCAGCCACAGGAAGCCCGGCCCCAGCGCCTGCGACGCCAGAAACGTCAGGTAGCCTCCCACCATCGGAAACTCGCCGTGCGCCATGTTGATCACGCGCATCGGCCCGAAACTCAGCGCCAGCCCGAGCGCGGCCAGCAGCAGGATGGACGCCACCGAGAGGCCCGTGAAGAGCTGGCCGGAGAGGAACATGGGTCCATAGAGGTCTCCTTCGGAGGAAGGTTGTGGAATGTGGGTTATGGGCTGTAGAAAGAGCTTTTCCCACAACCCACCGCCTTACGGGCAGGTCTTCCCCGGAAACGCCAGCTTGTCGTGGGGCTGCGGGGCCACCACGCCCCTGCTCTGGCCGATCACCCTGAACTGGCCGCCCACGCCCGACTGGCCGGTGTAGACGGCCTGCGTCAGACTGCCGTTGGGCGCGACCGTGATCTTGCCGAGGGGGGGCTATTTCAACGCACGCCCACGATGGCCTTGCGGACGGCGGCGGGGTCGCAGGACCTGGCCTTTTCCAGGGCGGCCTTCCACAGGTACACGTCCATGTAGGCGTGCGCCATCGGGTCGGTGATCGCGGCGTTCTGGCCGTACTTTTTCTTGTAGGCGGCGACGAACTTCCGGTTGGCGGCGTTCGGGAGCCTCTGGAAGTAGGTCCAGGTCGCGTCCTGGCCCGTCAGCAGGGCCGGGCCGATGGCCTGCGCCTCCTGCTCGGCGATGGAAAAGGAGATGACGGGCAGCGTCTTCGCGCAGTACCCGGCGGCCTGATACTGCGTGAAGAACGAGACGTTGGAATCGCCGTTCAGCGTGCTGATGATGACCTGCGGTTTGACGGCCTTGATCTTGTTGACGACGGAGCTGAACTCGGTGCCGCCGAGGGCGACGTACTCCTCGCCCGCGACCTTCGCGTCCTTGTCGGTGATGTGCTTTTTGAGGATGAGGTTCGCCGTGCGCGGGTACACGTCGTCGCTGCCCAGCAGGAAGATGTTCTTGTAGCCCTTGCTCAGCGCCCACTCCAGCGCCGGGAGCGCCTGCTGGTTGGGCTGCGCGCCCGTGTAGATGATGTTGGGGCTGCACTCGTTGCCCTCGAACTGCACCGGGGTGAGCAGCTTCCCGGCCTTCGTGGCGAAGGTGGGCCAGTCCGACGTGCCGTCCTCCTTGACGACCGTGATCTTGCGCCCCAGCACGCCGCCCGCCGCGTTGATCTCGTCCACGGCGAGCTGCGCGGCCTTTGCCACGGTGATCTCCGAGATGGACCTCGTGCCCGTCAGCAAGTGCGGAATGCCGACCTTCACGGTGCCCTGCGCGCTGGCGAGGCTGGCGAGTGTCAGGGCGAGGCTCAGGGCAGGAAGACAGAAACGACAGGCTGGGGACACAGGCACTCCTTTGTCGGCACATGACGCCTGGGTGTGGACGGCGGAGCCTCCCCTTTTTCACGGACTGTTCACGAAGAGCCGAACATCCTGCGCGGATGGGCCGGGCACAGGAGCAGGAAAACCACGAGACATGCAGGTTACCTGGAAGATGATGGACTGAGCAGATTCCTGGGCGCGTTTGAAGATACGTCCGGGTGACGATCCTGCTCCATCACGAGCGCCCCCCTCGGGACCCCTTTTCCCGGTGGGACGTGGCATAATTCAGGAGGCAGGAGTATGTTAGAAACAGAATAATGGGCGCTGAATCACCCGGTGCCGAAGCATTCCAGAACCCCACGAGGATGACCCCATGACGAAGACCAGCCGCAAGAAAGACGCCACCGACGCCGCCCTGCCGCAGGAGGACGCCCTGACCCGCTTTGCCGCGCTCGTCGCCACCGCCGACGTGGAGAGCGACGTGCGGGCGCTCCGGGACGGCGGGGCCGACGAGGGAACCCTGAACGAACAGCTCACCCGCGAACTGCGGCTCGCCCACGACCGCTGGGGGCTGGGGCTGCTCCACCTGCGGCACGACGCCCAGCTCGTGCGGGAGGGCGAGGGGCTGGACGTGGCGCTGCTCGTGGACGCCGCGCCGCGCGCCCGCGTTTCGGAGGGGGCGAGCGCGGTCGCCGCGACGTACGCGACGATGCGGGCGCTGGGGGCCGAGGGCCTGAGCGAGTGGGGCGTGCTGGAGGACGGCCACCGCGTCACCCTGAGGGGCGGGCCGCAGCAACTGCGCGTGCTCGTGGAGGACGCCCGCGACTTCGAGACCCACTGGACCCCGGAGCGCGGCGGCGTGTGGACGCGCACCTGGCGGCACGGCGACACGCTCGCGGTGGAGGCGCACCGCCCGGCCTCGCCCACCACGGCGCTCGCGGACGCGGCGTGGGACGTGATCACGTCCATCAAGGACCGCGCCTTCCAGCGCGAGCTGATGGAGCGCAGCAACAGCGTGGGGATGCTCGGCGCGCTGCTGGGCGCGCGGCACCGCAGCGCGGCGGAAGTGCTGGGCCGCCTGCCCGAGGCGCACTTCACCGTCGCCTCCGCCGTCGTCCGCGAGACCGGGAAGGAGGGCCGCGACATGGACCGCTGGAAGGCCATGCAGCGCGAGGCGATCACCACCCTCGACGACCTTCAGCGCGCGGGCACGGCCCGGCTGGCGGCGGTGCTGGGCGGCGGCCTGCGCTGACCTTCCCTCCGGGGTGAACCCGAGGCCCACCCTCCCCCGCGCTTCTGTTCGGGGAAGGGTGGGCCTCCTGTTTGTTCCGGTGGCGGACGACCCACCCGAACACCTCCGCCCAGAGGCGCGATCACCACGGGCGAGTCGGTGGGATCGGCTGCTTCGGCGTGTCTCTCCCCCGGCCCTCACGGACTGGGGACGCGCGTGCTCTTAACGTTAAGACCAACTCCGCGCCCCGGCCCTCTCCTCCCCGCACGAGAGCGATTGGGGACTGGGCGGAGTGCTCTCAACCCCCGGCCAGTCGCCACATCCCGAAGGCCGGACCCTCGGCGGGCAGGGTGACGGTGCTCCGCTCGGCGCGCAGGTCGGCGGTGCCCGCCAGTCCCTCCACCCCCGACCCCACGACCGCCACGGGAAGGCGGACGGGTGGGTGGGACGCGCGGGCGGCATGGACGAGAATCGTCTCGCCGGGTGACTCGCGCAGGAAGGTGAGGGCGTCGTCCGTGACGGAGAGCCAGCGCAGGCCGCCGCGCCGCAGGGCCACGCTCGCCGCGCGGGTGGTGAAGAGGGCGCGGGTGTGGGCCAGCCGCCGATGGTGCCACCGCTCCGGGTGCGCCCACGGCATCGGGAGGCGAGCGTACTCCGGCCCCATCGCCCTCAGCCCGATCTCGTCGCCCGCGTACAGCATGGGGACGCCGGGGTAGGCGGCGAGCATCCCGAAGGCCACGTCCACCAGACGGTCGTCGCCGAGCAGGGACGCGATCCGGTGCGTGTCGTGCGAGCCGATCAGGTTCATGGCGTGCAGGGTGGCCTGCCACGGGGTCACGCCGGAGAGCGCCCGCATCGCGCCGACGACCGCCGGGCCGGGCAGGTTGGGGAGCAGGGGGTACTTGCCGTGCGTGTAGGGCGTGGGCTGGGGCGGCAGCAGCCACTGCCACAGCGGGCGGGTGAAGGCCGCGTAGTTCATGGTGCCCTGGTAGCCGTCGCCGAGGAGGTCGCGGCTCGCGTCGTGATTGGATTCGGCTTGCAGGAATGAGGCCTTCACCACCCCCGCCATCGTGCGGCGGATGGTGGTGGCGACCTCGTGGCCGAGATTGATCTCCCCGTGGATGCCCGTCATGTTGGCGACATCGATGCGCCACGCGCCCAGCGCGTGCGGGCCGAGCCAGCGGGCCACCACCGAGTCCGGGCCGTCGTAGAGGCGGCGGCGCAGTTCGGGGCTGCGGTGGTCGAAGATCGGCATCTCCCGCAGGCCCCACCACGCGTCGTAGTGGTGCGGGTGCTCCGTGAAGAAGAAAAAGCCCGCCTCCGGGGAGTGGGGGTCGGCGAGCGCGGCCTGAAACCACTCGTGGGCGTCCCCGCAGTGGTTGGTGGTGAGGTCGCCCATCAGGTGCATTCCGCGCGCGTGGGCGGCCTCCGCGAGCCGGGCCATCGCCTCGTCGCCGCCGAGGAGGGGGTCCACGTGATCGAAGGTCGAGGCGTTGTAGCGGTGGTTCGATTCGGCGGGGAAAAAGGGCGTGAGGTAGAGCGTCCCCACCCCCAGCGACGCGAGGTGGTCGAGGTGCGCGGTGATGCCGTCGAGGTCCCCGCCGTACAGTTGGCGCGGCGTGTCGGGACCCTCGCCGATCACGGGATCGTTCCAGGCGGCGGCCCTCGCCCACGCGGGCGTCGGGCGGTCCGTGGATTTGGCGAAGCGGTCGGGGAAAATCTGGTACATCGTGCCCGTGGCCCAGTCGGCAGGCGGCTCATAGGTGCTCAGGCGGAAGTCGGCGGCGTCGGCCACGTCGTGGGGGTGCAGGCCCGTCCCATTGAGCCACTGGTAGCCGTGCGCGCCGCCGTCGAGCAGCCAGCGGTAGCTCACGACCGGGTTGCCGACCTGAAGGCGGGCACGCAGCCAGGTGTCGCGCTCGTCCTGACGGTCCACGGTCGCCCGCACGAGTTCCGGCTCGCCGTCCACGAGGACGCGCACCCAGGCGCTCGTCACGTCACCAGTTCGGGGCACCCGCAGGAACACGTCGGTCTGCCCCCCGAGGGGGGGCGTCGGGTCGGGCACGTACAGTTCGGAGCCGTCGTGGTGGGGCTGGGACCAGGGGGCATCGGTCATGTCGTCTCCTCGCTGGGGTGGGGGCGTTCCGTGGTGGTGGGCCTGATTCTCTCATCCGCGCGGCGCGCCGCTCTCCCGCCGGGGGTGAGGAACACCTTGAGGGAAACTCGTCCTACATCTGCCAGCGCCCCTCGTCCAGCTCGGCGAGCAGCGCGGCGACCACCGGGTCAAGGTCCCGCTGTGACCACGCCCGCCCCCCCATTCAGCTCCTCCACCCGTGCCCCCACGTCCGCTGGGAGGTCGCCTCGCTCTATCCGGCCAGTGGAGGCATGACCGCACCCTCCCCGTGTGGAAAGTACCGGATCGAATCCACTCTCCGGGAGCGCGAAGGGGGCGATTTCGGACGTGAGGGGGTCCCCCCTACCGCGTCAGGGCGTAGGGGATGATGTGCGGGCGGCCCGTGTCGGGGTCGGCGAGCAGGTGCGCCTTGAGGCCGAACACGTCCGCGAGGAGCCGGGGCGTGAGGATGTCCTCCGGGCGGCCCTGCGCGTAGACCTCGCCGCCGCGCATGGCGACGATCTCATCGCTGTAGCGCACGGCCTGATTGAGGTCGTGCAGCACCATCACCACCGTCTTGCCCCCCTCGCGGTTGAGGCGTCCGGCGAGCTGGAGGACCTCCAGTTGGTGCGAGAGGTCGAGGTAGGTCGTCGGCTCGTCCAGCAGGAGGATGTCGGTCTGTTGCGCGAGGCTCATGGCGATCCACGCGCGCTGCCGCTGCCCGCCGGAGAGGGCTTCGAGCGGCCTGCCCGCGAAGACCGTCATCCCCGTCTGCGCCAGCGCCCAACTCACGGCCCCCCGGTCCTCCTCGCGCCGGATCGGGAAGCGGCCCTGGTGGGGATGACGCCCGAACCACACGAGGTCCTCCACCGACAGGCCCTCGGGCGCGGTCGGCCCCTGGGGCAGGATCGCCAGCCGCCGCGCCACCTCCCGCGCGGGCAGAGCGTGGAGCGCCTGCCCGTAGAGCTGGACCTCCCCCCCCGACGTGGGCCGCAGCCGCGCCAGCGCCCGCAGCAGGGTGCTCTTGCCGCAGCCGTTCGGCCCGATGATGCTCGTGACCTGCCCGCCCGCCACCCGCAGGTTCAGGTCGGGCACGATGACGGTCTGCCCGTAGGCGAGCTTGAGGGACTGCGTGGCGAGGGGGGCGTCTGGGTGCATGGGGGCCTCGGGGAGGAAGGGGGTAGGCATGAGGGGTGAGTCGTCAGGGGGAGAGATTAGCTTTCAGCCGTCAGCCATCAGCGGTCAGCGAGAATAGAAAGGCGATTGCCGACGCTTTTGCGCTCTTGCTTTTGCCCCTCCCCCTTGAGGGGGGAGGCCGGGAGGGGGCGAACGGGCCTTGCATCCCAACCGGCGAACCCGCCAACCCCCCTTCTTTTCCTGACGGCTGAAAGCTGACCGCTGACGGCTGACCACCGACCGCCCCCCTCACGCGCTCCGCCTCAGCAGGTACAGGAAATACGGTGCGCCCACCAGCGTCGTGAAAATCCCGGCGGGCACCTCCAGCGGCGGCAGGAGGGCGCGACCCAGCGTGTCCGCCGCGAGGACGAGCAGCGCCCCAAGCAGCATGGACACAGGCAGCAGCCGGGCGTGCCGCGCCCCGACGAGCAGCCGGGCAAGGTGCGGGGCGAGGAGGCCGACGAAGCCGAGGATACCCGCGCCCGTCACCGCCGCGCCCGCGAGGGCCACCCCGACGGCGAGGCACAGCAGCCGGGCGGCATTGACCCGCGTGCCGAGGCTGGTGGCGAGGTCTTCACCGAGGTTGAGCACGTCGAGCGTCCGCACCCCCAGCAGGGCGGCGGGCAGCAGCACGAGCGCCCAGGGCAGCACCCGCGCCACCCGGTCGGCGTCGGCCCCGTAGACCGTCCCGGTCAGGAAGGAGAGGGCGGCTCCCAAACCGTCGGGTGCCCGCACGAGGACGAGTTGCTGGACGGCCCCCAGCGCGGCGGCGACCGCCACCCCCACGAGCGCGAGCCGGACGGGATGCAGACCCGCCCCGCCCCGCCACTCCCGCGAGAGCAGCAGCACCAGCCCGAAGCCCCCCCACGCGCCCGCGAGCGCCGCCCAGGGCAGCCCGCCGGGAGGTGCGCCCGGCCACGCGAGCAGGAACAGGGTCGCTGCCAGCCCCGCCCCCGCCCCCACCCCGATGAGGTCCGGCGAGGCGAGCGGGTTGCGGATCACGCCCTGCATGATCGTCCCCGACGCGGCGAACATCGCCCCGCACAGCAGGGCCACGGCGATGCGGGGGGCGCGCAGCTCCAACACGAGTTGCCGCGTCAGGTCGTCGCCCCGGCCCAGCAGGACGGCCACGACATCGGCGGCGGGGGTCTGCACCGCCCCCAGCCCCAGCGCGAGCACCCCCAGCACGAGCGTCACGGCGGCGAGCAGCGCGCCGGTCGCCACGGCGCGGGGCGTGGTGTATCTGGGGGTGAGGGCGTGTCGGTTCATGGGGAGGGCCTTTCGGCAGGAAGTGATGAGGGGTGAGTGATGAGTGATGAGGTGGGAATTGGGGTCGTCACGTCGCCCCCCTCCCCGGCCCTCTCCCACAAGGAGGGAGGGAAAATAAGGTTTCTGCTTTCGATCTCTTTCTCCTCCCCCTTGAGGGGGGAGGCCGGGAGGGGGTGAACAGGCCTGGCAACCGCAGGAACGAAGTCATTCACTCATCCACTCCCCCGCCCCACCCGCCGTGCCAGCAGCACGAAGAAGGGTGCTCCGGCGGCGGCGACGAGGATGCCCACGGGCGTCTCGGCGGGGCGGTCCACAAGGCGGGCGGCGAGGTCGGCGGCGATGAGGAAGGCCGCGCCGAGCAGCGCCGCGAGCGGCAGGCTGAGGCGGTGGTCCGGGCCGACGAGGGCGCGGGCGGTGTGTGGCACGATGAGGCCGACGAAGCCCACCGGGCCGACCACGCTCACGGCGGCGGCAGCGAGCAGGACGCCGAGGACGGTGACGAGGGTGCTGTCCCGCTCGGTCCTCGCGCCGAGGCCGCGCGCCACGTCCTCCCCGAGCGCGAGCAGATTCACACGTGGGGAGAGCAGGAGGGCGAGGACGACCCCCGCGATCACCCACGGGGCGACCTGCGCCGCCTGCGCCCACGTGCGGCCCGCCAGCGACCCGGCGAGGGCGAAGAGCGCCCCCTGCGCGCGTTCCTCGAACAGCAGTTGCAGGGCGCGGGTGGCCGCCCCGACGAGGTACGCCACCGCCACGCCCGCCAGCGCCAGCCGCAGCGGGGTGAGGCCCACGCTCCGGGCCGCCCCGTAGGCCACCGACGCCGCCAGCACGCCCCCCACGAACGCGGCGGGCACGAACAGCGCCGCCGGGGCCGCCGGGAAGAACACGACGAGGACGAGGATGGCGAGCGCCCCCCCCGCCTCCACCCCCAGGATGCCGGGGTCAGCCAGAGGATTGCGGGTCACGCCCTGGAGCAGCGTCCCCGAGACGGCCAGCCCCGCCCCCGCCAGCGCCGCCACGAGCGTGCGCGGCAGCCGCAGCGTGTGGATCACGAGGCTGTCGGTGCTATCGTCGGGGTGAAAGAGCAGGGGCGCGATCCTGGACAGCGGAATGTCGCTCGCGCCGAGGACCAGCGAGAGGACGAAGGCCAGGGTGAGCAGGGCCACCGCGAGCAGGAAGGACAGCGGACGGGTCAGAGGGGCGCTCCGTCGCTGAAGTTCGTCACCCGATACTGGGCGGCGGTCGTGAGCTTGGGGCTGTGGCTGGAGCCGGGCAGTTCCAGGGCCGGGGCGTCCTCCACGTCCGCGCGGACGACACCGGAAATGCCATTCAAACGGTAGCGCAGCGTGACCCGCGTGCCGTCCACCTCCACCGTACGTTCGGCGTCCAGCCATTCCCAGCCGTGGCGGACGAGCATCTCGCGGTCGAGGACCTGCGCGCGTGGGGGGAGGCCTACGAAGCCGCGCAGGTTCCGGGCGACCTCGGCGGGGTGGACCTCACGGCGGACGACCCGCACCGCCAGCTCCGGCGTCAGGTGCGCCCACATCAGCCCGCTCGGCAGCTCCACCGCCGTGGCCGCGAAGCGGTGGCCGCCAAAATGGGCGGTGCGCCACGCGCGCAAACCCGCCGCCCGGAGGGCCTGAAATACTGGCACCCCGTACCGCCCGCAGGCCGCGTCCACCGTCCCGTGGGTGCAGACGTGGAGATCGGGGCCGGGGGTGACGGGCTGTTCCTCCCACTCCCGCAGGTTCCCCGGCTCCAGCAGCGTGTCGCGCAGGCCGCGTGCCCACTCGGTCTGGGGCAGGTCGGAGAGGTAGTCGCGGCGGGTGAGGCCGCCCGGCCCGCGCATGAGGTGACGCACCCGCAGCGGGCCGCCGCGCTCCGCCGGGGCCGTCATCAGCAGGCCGAAGCCCGCGCCGCTTGCCTCCACGCGCTCACGGAGCTGCTCGAAGACTTCCTTCTGCTCCGGCGTCCAGCGGTCCACCTGACGCAGGCTGTCCCACACGGGCACGTCCAGTTCCAGCACCGTGAGGTCGCGCCAGTGGGGCGCGGTGCCGATGGGGTCCTCGCCCGCCGCCCGCGACACGTCCGAGCAGAGGGCGAGGCGGGGGGTGGACGCCGCGCTCACGGCATCCGTCCCCGGCTCACGTTCACTGGAACTTCTCCAGGATGAGCCGCGTCACGTCGTTGCTGTTGCGGACGGACACCACTGGCCCCGCCCACGGGCTGTTCTCCTCCAGGGTGTACACCACGCTCTGCTCCCGGAGGCGCTGCCCGACCGGGGAGTTCAGGAAGGCGGGGCCGCCGTTGTACTGCCCGGAGGGCGGCATGACCACCACGAGGGTCTGCTTGTCGAGGTTCAGCAGCGCCTCGTCGCTGATCTGGGCACCGACGCCCAGGGTGGTGGTCGGGGCCTTTAGGCCGTCCTTGAAGCCCAGCGCGCGCAGGTCCTCGATGAGCCGGACCGTGGAGTAGACCCAGGTGCTGCCCCCCGTGAAGGGCGAGACCACCACGACTTTGGGGTACTTCCTGAACACTCCCGCCGCCGCCAGTTTGCGGGCATTGGCGCGGTTCGTGTCCGCCGCCGCCTTGATGACGCGCTCGGCCTGCTCCTGCCGTCCGAAGAGGCGGGCGAAGTCACGCAGGCTCTTCTGCCAGAAGCCGGAGGCGTCCTCGCGGTAGCCGACCGTGGGGGCGATGCGGCTGAGCTTGTCGTAATTCTGGTTGCCCTCCCAGGTCGAGCGCAGGATCAGGTCGGGCTTCAGCGTCAGGATGGTCTCCAGATTGGGCGAGGTCCAGTTGCCGACGAAGCGGGGGTTGTTCAGCTTGCCGCGCGACAGGTAGCCGGTTTTCAGCACCTCCGGCTTGATGAGGCCGCTCGCCGTGAGCTGGGTCGGCCCGATGACCGCGCTGCCCAGGCCCACCACCCGCTCGCCCAGGCCCAGGGCGTAGATGAACTCCAGCGCCTGCTCGTCCAGCACGACGATGCGCTGGGGATTGCGCTTGACGGTGGCCGTGCCCTCGTCGTGCTTGAGGGTCAGGGTTTGCGCGTGCGCCGCCGGAGTCAGCATCAGGGCGGCGAGCAGGAAGTATCGTTTCACCCGCCCAACTTAGATAATCCGATCAACTCAGTCAAGTTTGTGGGACGAGGGGTCGGTGGGACCGGCGGAAGTCGCTACCCTGCGGGGCGATGAACGCCGCCCCCCTGCTGTCCCGCTTCTTCTCGTATTACGCCCCATACCGGCGTCTGTTCGTGCTCGACTTCGGCTGTGCGGTGCTGTCGGGCGTGCTCGAACTGGCGTTCCCGCTGGCGGTGCAGGCGTTCGTGGACCGGCTGCTGCCGTCCGGTCAGTGGGGCGCGATCATCCTCGCCGCCGTGGGGCTGCTCGGCATCTACGTGCTGAACACCGGCCTGATGACGGTCGTGACGTACTGGGGCCACATGCTCGGCATCAACATCGAGACCGAGATGCGCCGCAAGGCCTTCGACCACCTCCAGAAACTGTCGTTCAACTACTTCGACAACGTGAAGACCGGGCAGCTCGTCGGGCGGCTCACGAAGGACCTCGAGGAGATCGGGGAGGTCGCCCACCACGGCCCGGAGGACCTCTTCATCGCCGTGATGACGCTGCTGGGGGCCTTCGCGCTGATGTTCTCCGTCCACCGGGACCTCGCGCTCGTCACCGCCCTGATCGTGCCGCTCGTGCTGTGGCTGACGGGGCGCTACGGCAACCGCATGACGCAGAACTGGCGGAGGCTCTACGACTCGGTGGGCAACTTCAACGTCCGTATCGAGGAGAACGTGGGCGGCATCCGGGTGGTGCAGGCCTTCGCCAACGAGGACCACGAGCGGGCGCTGTTCGCGCGCGACAACGGCCAGTACCGCCGCACGAAGCTGGAGGCCTACCGCATCATCGCGGCCACGAACGCCCTGAGCTACCTCTCCATGCGGCTGACCCAGATGGTCGTGATGACCGCCGGGGCGTACTTCGTGCTGGGGGGCAGCCTCACGGCGGGCGGCTTCGTGGGCTTCCTGCTGCTCGTGAACGTCTTTTTCCGGCCCATCGAGAAGATCAACTCGGTGATCGAGACGTACCCGAAAGGCATCGCGGGCTTCCGGCGCTACATGGAGCTGCTGGGCACCGCGCCGGACATCCGGGACGCGCCGCACGCCCGGCCCGCACCACCCCTGCGCGGCGACATCCGGTACGAGGACGTGTCCTTCGGGTACGGGACGGACCGCCCGGTGCTGCGGGGCATCGACCTCGACCTCCGGGCCGGGGAGACGGTCGCCTTCGTGGGGCCGTCGGGGGCGGGCAAGACGACCCTGTGCTCGCTGCTGCCGCGCTTCTACGAGGTGACGGGCGGGCGCATCACCGTGGACGGCCACGACGTGCGCGACCTGACGCTCGCCTCGCTGCGGTCCCAGATCGGCATCGTGCAGCAGGACGTGTTCCTGTTCGGCGGCACCCTGCGCGAGAACATCGCGTACGGCAGGTTGGACGCCACCGAGGCCGACATCCTCGACGCCGCGCACCGCGCCCGCCTCGGCGACGTGATCGCCGCGCTGCCGCAGGGGCTGGACACCCTCATCGGCGAGCGGGGCGTCAAGCTCTCGGGCGGGCAAAAGCAGCGCCTCGCCATCGCCCGGATGTTCCTGAAAAACCCGCCCATCCTGATTCTGGACGAGGCGACCTCCGCGCTCGACACGGCGACCGAGCGGGCCATCCAGGCTTCTCTCACCGAACTCGCGCGGGGCCGCACGACGCTCGTGATCGCCCACCGCCTCGCCACCATCCAGGGGGCCGACCGCATCGTGGTGGTGGACGGGGGCACCATTGCCGAGCAGGGCACCCACGAGACGCTGCGGCGGCAGGGCGGCCTCTACCGCCAGCTCCACGACGCGCAGTTCAGGCGCAGGGCGCGTAGGGGCTTGGCGTAGGGGCTGGGGTGTCGCACCGGCCTTTCGTCCGCCCCACATCCACCGCATGTCAGCTTCCGTGGGGCATGGGCGACCGCTCCCATTGGGCGGAGGCCGTCCCAGGTTGGAAAGCCGCTTGCAGACGGTCAGCCTCTGTGGGAGCGAGACGGGCACCGTCCAGCCTCGCCCCCCGCCGCACCCGGCACGCTCACGCCACCGCCAGCAGCAGCCACCAGCCGACGAGGACGCCGCGCGTGAGCCACGCCAGGGTCCGCCACCAGTTCGTCGCCACCAGCCGCCCGTGCCAGGCCGGATCGAAGCCCGCCGTGAGGCGACCGTGCGCGGGCGACTGCACCAGGGCCGTCGAGAGCCAGATCAGAACGATGAGCGCCAGCCCCACCCCGGCGGACGCGGCGGACAGGAAGGGCGGCGGACGCAGCGCCAGCCCGACGCCCGTGACGAGTTCGGCCAGCATCAGGGGCGCGACCAGCCAAGTGATGCGCGTGACGTGCCCCCGCTGGTACGCGGCGTACCCGGCGGCCCCGACGCGGGCGAACAGGGGGTAGTGGACGAGTTGAATGGTCAGGATCAGCCCGACCAGCACCCAGGTCAGCGCGGCATGGACGACGAGGAGCATGGCCTGAGTGTGACACCGGCCCGTCTGTGGGGGCGAGCTTGGGAGGGAACCCAGTGGAAGGCCTCCTTGATGGCGAACGGGATGGCCTCTCGCCGGACTCCGCCTGAGACGGCGAGGACCCGACCCACCCAGCCGTCCCCCCCTCGTCTCACCCTTGAAGAACGTGCGGCAGCCTAGCGGTACGTCACCTCCAGCGTAGCCTGCGCCCCCTCACCCAGAGTCACGTAGTCGCTCCGCCCGTTGCCGCCCGCCGTGCCGCCCGCGAAGGTCAGCCGCACCTGCGTGCGCCCGGTGGGGTTCACCGCCCCCAGGCCCGCCGCGTTCAGGGGGGCGGTCAGGACGGTGCCCGCCCCCGTGCCCGCCGGGGCCGCGAAGGTCGCCGCGCCCGCCGCCGTCACCGCCCCCGCGTAGTCGTCGGTGCCCAGCGTGCAGGCCGCGCCGAGGCAGCCGCGCCGCAGGTCGGCGTTCAGGCCCGCCCCGCCCACCCAGGGGGTGCCGTTGGGGGCCAGGCTGTAGCGCACGGTGAGCCGCGCCCCCGTGACCGTCGCCCCGTCGGGCAGGGCCGAGGTGTCGAAGGAGAGCACACCCTTCCACGGCGCGTCCGCGTTGTCGCCCACCCCGATGCCGCCCGTGGCGACCACGTAGCCGCCCGTGGTGGCCGCCCGGCTGTTCGCGGCCACGTAGCCGTCCTCGGCAACCACCGAGGAGAAGGTCGTCGTGGTCGTCGTCGCCGGGGTGCTCACGGTGTAGGCGTAGGCCTGTACGGCGGAGGCGTTGCCCGCCGCGTCCACCCCGTAGGCCCGGACGGTCGCGCTGGCGTTCAGGGTGAGGCTGCCGCCGTTCGGGAGCGTGGTGCGCGTCGTGCTCGTGCGGGGATCGCTGCCGTCGGTCGTGGCATAGACGGTGCCCGCCTCGTTCAGCGAGAGCGTGACCGTGAGCGGTCCGGCGTAGCTGCCCGGCGCGGGCGACACGCTCAGGGTGGGGGCGGTCGTGTCGGTGCCCCCCGGCGGCGGGGTCACGCTCCCCGCGCTGAAGAAGCGCCACATCTCGGCGGAGGCGTCCGGCCCCTGGGGATCGGTGTAGCTTCCCGCCGTGCTCCCGCCGCTCCAGGCGTGGCCCATGCCCGTCACGTTCCACAGCTCCACGGTGCCGCCCGCGTAGGTCTTCACCGTGTAGGCCCGCCCGCCGCTCACCGTGCCGCTGTGGGTGGCGAGCTGCGAGGTGCTCTTGCTTCCGTTGTCCTGCCCGTCGTCGGTGAGGTCGTTCGTCTGCACCCACTGGGCGGCGACCTGATCGCCGTTCACCGGGGCCACGGTGTAGTCGCTCGTCCCGTGGAAGACGATGGCGCGCACACCCTGCCGCGCCGTGCCCATCGCGTTGTATGCCGCCGTGCCCTGCGTGTCGGGATTCGGGCCGCCCGAACTCATGGCGGTGAAGGCGGCGGCTGTGCTCGTGGCCGCCTTGTACTCCAGCCCCGCCCCCACCCCGACCGCGCGGAACACGTCCGGGTACGTCGCGCCCATGATCACGCTCATGGCCCCGCCCGCCGAGAGTCCGGCCACGTACACCCGCGAGGCGTCCACGGGCGTGCGGCCCTTCACCGCGTCCACGACGGCCTTGATGGCGGCGGGTTCGCCCTGCCCCCGGCCCTGGTGAGCGGGTTCGAACCAGTTCCAGCACTTGTTCTGGTTGGCGCTGGAGGGCTGCTCGGGGTACACGACGAGGAAGCCCTTGCCGTCGGCGAGGTCGTTCATGCGGGTGCCTGCCGCGAAGTCCGCCGGGGACTGGGTGCAGCCGTGCAGCATCACCACCAGGGGCCGGGGAGCGCCCGCGCCCGCCGGGGGGGTGTACAGGGTGTAGCTCCGGGTGACGCCCGCGCCCGTGGCGCTGCCCGTGACGGTCGTTCCGGCGGCCTGCGCCCGCAGGGAGGAGCCGGAGGAGGGGGCCTGCGAGCAGGCGGCGAGCAGCAGGGACACGGAGAGCGCGGGGAGCAGGGCGGCGGAGCGCGTCATGTCGGACCTCACATGGGGGACGTGGCCCGAACCGCGCGGACGGCAGGGCACAGGAGGCAGGTTGTGGAACGTGCCCACCCTACCCGTCCCCTGTCACCGCCGCGTTACAGGAGTCCGCCCTCGCTGCCGAACCCTTACCGCGTTGGAAGCAGCCGCTCATGGTCCGGCCATCGTCCAACGGACAGACGCACTTCCCTCCCCCGCCTCCGGGCAACGTGCAGAAAGAGCGCTGGAAAGGGCAGGGTGTACGCCGTCATTGCCGGGCAGACGCGGGTTCCGAACGCCTCTCCCCTGCCTCACCGGAGGTTGTGTGGCGGCGGGGCTGAGACCTGTCCTCGGCGACCTCACACGGCTCTCAATGGTCCCAAAGCCCTAGACCCGCCGGATGACGAGGCGGGCACGGGGAAGTACGCTGGCCCATGCCGCCGATCATCCTCACGTGCCCCACCGAGGAGGTCATCCTGGAGCGTTTTCGCCGTGCGCTCGCGGACCTGTGGGCCTTCGACCGCCTCCTCATCGAGCGCCGCCTCAACCAGAAGACCGTCGCGCACCGCCTCGCCGTGTACCTGGAGCGGCAATTCCCCGGCTTCCACACCGACTGCGAATACAGCCGCAACAGCCGCGTGCAGGAGGCCACCTACGACTTTCCCTACATGAGCCGCCCCCGCCAGAAAACCCTGCGCCGCAGCCTACTGGGCCAGGGCATGAGCGAGCAGGACGCCGACGCCGCCACCCACGCCGCCACCGCCACCTACCCCGATATCATCGTTCACTACCGCGACCACAACGACCTCAACCTTCTCGTCGTGGAGACGCGCCTGCTGGGCGACGCGCGGGGCTGGGGCGGCGAACTCGACGCCAGGGACAAGTTGCGCCGCTACTCCCTGCGGACCGACCAGGGTCAGTTCCGCTACGTCGTCGGCCTCTACGTCGAACTCGGCGTCACCGAGTCGGGCGAGGACCACTGCCTCGTCCACCAGTTCCGCAACGGCGAGGACATCGGGCAGGTGCGGTGGACCCCTGGGGACGGCGGTCATTGACAGGGAGCGGACCATCTTGTAATGTTCGCAACCGCTCGTGGGAGGTTGGGTCGCTCCACACGGGTCTCGGCGCGCGGCTTCCGCCCGACGAGGAGTGGCCTGTCCGCTCGATGGACCTGCGCGTGAATGGCTCAACAGAAATGCGCGAGGTGTTGACAAGTTCAGCCTGAGCAAGTACAATTTCTGTGTGCCTGAGGGAATGAAAGCCCTCCGCGCGCACGGGGCGCAAGCCCCGCGAAGCATGACAACGGAAGAGGCTTTGAGAAGCAAAGGGCCGCCCGACAGGGGGGTACACGCGGTTCCTCCCCCGAGGAACTCCAGACGTGTGAGGAGTCTTCGGACTCGACAAGCCAAGCGCAAGCGAGGCATCAAGCTGTACCTGAGAGCTTCGGCTCAG
>NZ_JAZHPF010000031.1 GCF_036543075.1 Deinococcus sp. YIM 134068 | reverse complement strand
TCCCGTCCGCCCCCGGCCCCCCGCCCCGATTCACTCCCAGGAGAAGACCCATGCGTGCAACCCCCAAGTTCGTGACCGCCACCCTCAGCCTCACCGCCGCCGCCGTGCTGGGCCTCTCGCTCGCGCAGGGCGCTCAACCCGTCGTCGGGCTGATCACGAAGACCGAGACCAACCCCTTCTTCGTGAAGATGAAGGAGGGCGCTCAGAAGGCCGCCACCGTCAACGGGGTGCGCCTGCTGACGGCGGCGGGCAAGACCGACGGCGACAACGCCGGGCAGGTCACGGCCATCGAGAACATGGTCGCGGCGGGGGCCAAGACCATCCTGATCACGCCCAACGACGCGAAGGCCATCATTCCGTCCATCAAGAAGGCGCAGGCACAGGGCGTGCAGGTCATCGCGCTGGACTCCCCCACCGACCCGGCGAGCGCGGTGGACGCGCTGTACGCGACCAACAACTATCAGGCGGGCGTCCTGATCGGCCAGTACGCGCGCAAGGCGATGGGCAACAAGAAGGCCGTCGTCGCCATGCTCGACCTCTTCCCCGGCCACCCGGTCGGCATCCAGCGGCACAACGGCTTCCTCGCCGGGTACGGGGTGGCGGGCATCAACGCCCGGACGGCCAACCTGGCGACCGCGCCCATCGTCGCCTGCGCGCAGGACACCTTCGGCGATCAGGCCAAGGGGCAGACGGCGATGGAAAACTGCCTGCAACGCAACCCCAACATCAACGTCGTGTACACCATCAACGAACCCGCCGCCGCCGGGGCCTATCAGGCGCTCAAGGCCGCCGGGCGGGAAAAGGACGTGCTGATCCTCTCGGTGGACGGCGGCTGCGCGGGCGTGCGGAACGTGCAGGCCGGGGTGATCGCCGCCACCAGCCAGCAGTACCCCCTCAAGATGGCCTCGATGGGCGTGGAGGCGGGCGTCGCCTACGCCAAGGGCGGCAAGAAGGCGAAGGGCTACACCGACACGGGCGTGACCCTCATCGCGAACAAGGCCGTCGCGGGCGTGAAGAGCCAGGACGCCAAGTTCGGGCTGGCGAACTGCTGGGGGCAGTGAGGGGAGCGGCCAGCCGCCAGCTTCCAGCGGCCAGCGGAAGATCAGGGGCCTGAGTTCTTCCCTACGCGCTGAAGTGGTGAGGGCTTGAAGGTGCCGGGCTGCTCCATGAGACGAGAGGCGTGGTCTTCCCGCTCCTCCCGCCCTGAATCCCCCGACATGAGCTGAGTTCCCCCACCCGACGACTGCCCCCGGACCCCGCCGGAACGGGGGTGGTCGTCTCCCCTATCTCTCCCGAGGTGCCCACGCATGACGAATCCCAATCCCAAATCGCTCGCCATCCCGCCCGAGCGCTACAGCCTGCGCGAACGGCTGCCCAGCATCTCGGTGCTGGGACCGCTGATGGCGCTCGTGCTCGCCGTCATCTTCTTCTCGGTGCGCGCGGACAACTTCCTGAGCGGGCAGAACTTCTCGCTGATCCTCCAGCAGGTCGCGGTGCTGGGCGTGCTCGCCATCGGGCAGACGCTGGTGATCCTGACGGCGGGCATCGACCTGTCCAACGGGATGATCATGGCGCTGGGCAACGTGCTCGTGACGAAGCTGGCGGTCACGGCGGGATTGCCTCCCGTTGTCGCCATCCTGCTCGCGCTCGCGGCGACCACATTCATCGGCTTTCTCAACGGCACGCTCATCACGCGGGTCAAGCTGCCGCCCTTCATCGTCACGCTGGGCATGCTCAACATCGTCTTCGCCACGACGCAGATTTACTCCGGCGCGCAGACGGTGACGGGGCTGCCGAACGCGCTGACCTTCCTGGGGAACACCTTCCGCATCGGCGGGGCCGCCGTCACCTACGGCACGGTGCTGATGCTGCTGCTGTACCTCGTCACCGCGCTCATCCTCAGCCACACGGCACCGGGACGCCACCTGTACGCGGTGGGCAACAACCCGGAGGCCGCGCGCCTGACGGGCATCCCGACCCAGCGGGTGATCCTGCTCGTGTACACGGTGGCCGGGCTGCTGTACGGCATCGCGGCGCTCGTGCTCGTGGCGCGGACGGGGGCGGGCGACCCGAACGCGGGGGGCACCGAGAACCTGGACTCCATCACGGCGGTCGTGCTCGGCGGCACCAGCCTCTTCGGGGGACGCGGCCTGCTGATCGGGACCCTGATCGGGGCGCTGATCGTGGGCGTGTTCCGCAACGGCCTGACGCTGATGGGCGTGCCGAGCGTGTACCAGATTCTCATCACGGGCATCCTCGTCATCCTCGCGGTCGCCACCGACCAGTTCAGCCGGAGGCGCTCGTGAGCCTCTCGTCGTCCACCACCCCCGCGCCCTTCCCCTCCCGCCCCGGCGTGCCCGTGCTGGAGGCCCGCACCCTCGTCAAACGCTACGGGCACGTCACCGCGCTCGACGGGGCCGACTTCGAGTTGCGTGCGGGCGAGATTCTGGCCGTCATCGGCGACAACGGCGCGGGCAAGTCCAGCCTCATCAAGGCGCTGTCGGGCGCGACCATCCCGGATTCGGGCGAGTTGCGGCTGGACGGCGAGATCGTCCACTTCCGCAGCCCCATCGACGCGCGGCGGCACGGCATCGAGACGGTGTATCAGGACCTCGCGGTGGCCCCCGCCATGACCATCGCCGAGAACCTGTTCCTGGGGCGCGAACTCGTGCGGCCCGGCCTCCTCGGTCGCCTCTTCCGGGTGCTCGACAAACCCCGGATGCTTCAGGAGGCGACCGGGCACATGCAGAGCCTCAAGATCGGCATCCGTTCCATGACGCAGGCGGTGGAGACGCTCTCGGGCGGGCAGCGGCAGGGCGTGGCGGTGGCCCGCAGCGCGGCCTTCGCGCGGCACGTGGTCATCCTCGACGAGCCGACCGCCGCCCTCGGCGTCAAGGAGGGCAACATGGTCCTCGACCTGATCCGCCGGGTGCGCGACAACGGCCTGCCCGTCATCATCATCAGCCACAACATGCCGCACGTCTTCGAGATCGCCGACCGCATCCACATCCAGCGCCTCGGACGCCGCGCCGCCGTCGTGAACCCGAAGAACCTCAGCATGGCGGATACCGTATCGGTGATGACGGGGGCGCTGGACGCCTCCACGCTGCCCGCCGAGGTGTTGGCGTAGGGAGGAGTCGCCAGTCGCCAGAACAGCAAATCTCCCGCCGGGGCGAACCTCGGCGGGAGTGGCTTTTGGATGCGGGAGCTTACGCGCCCTGCGTCTCGGCGACGGGAATGTCCTGCCCGGCCTCGACGGTCTTCGGGGCACCGAGCTGGCCGCCCGTGCGAACCTGCACGCTGCGCTTCTGGGCGGCTTCGCTGCGGGGCACGCGCAGGGTCAGGGTGCCGTGGTCGAAGTCGGCCTCGACCTTTGTCAGGTCGTACTTGGCGGGCACGCTGAAGGTGCGGGAGAAGGTGCCGTACGCGCGCTCGACGCGGTGGGCGGTGCGGCCCTCGGAGCGGCTGTAGCCGCGCTTGGCCTGCACGGTCAGCGTCTGGTTCTCGGCCTCGATCTGGATGTCGTCGGGCTGCACACCCGGCAGGTCGAGGGTCAGCTCCAAGCCCCCCTCGTCCTCATGCACGTCCACGGGGGGGGCGAGGCGGGCGACCTGGCCGCTCACGGCTCCGCCGAAAGCCCGGTCCATGCGCTGCGTCAGTTCCTCGATCTCACGAAAAGGGTCAAATCGCATCAAGGTCGTTACCTCCTGGGAATGGAAGCGTTCGGCACGGCTCGCGTGGCCTCCCGCTCAACTGCATATAAGATAAAACTTGAGCGCCTTCGTGTCAAGTTAGGTGCGTCTTTCAAAGCGTGTTCAAGGCAGAGGTTGGGGTGGACTCGCCACGCTCCTCTTCCCGGTGTACACTCCCGCAGGCAGTGGGCACACCCGCCCCCCGGCCTTTCTCAGCGGCCCCGTGAGACCGCACCCGCCCCGTGAGGCAGGAGAAGGAGCGAAGATGCAACGTGATCTGGGAGGCCGACGGCACGCGCTGAGCGGCGTTTTTTTTGGGCAGGGACGGGCATGACGCCCAAAGCGACCATCCTCACCACCGACGAAATCCGCCGCGCCCTGACGCGCATCGCCCATGAGATCGTGGAGCGCAACCGGGGGGCGGAGAATCTGGCCCTGATCGGCATCCACACGCGCGGTATCCCGCTCGCGGCGCGGCTGGCGGCGAAGCTCGGGGAGCTGGAGGGGGTGGAGGTGCCCACCGGGCGACTCGACATCACCCTGTACCGGGATGACCTGACGGAGATTGCGCGGCAGCCCATCATCCGGGAGACGCAGGTACCGTTCGACCTCGCGCGGCGGCGGGTGGTCCTCGTGGACGACGTGCTGTACACGGGCCGCACCGTGCGCGCGGCGCTCGACGCCCTGATCGACCTCGGCAGGCCGGAGGGCATCCAACTCGCCGTCCTCGTGGACCGGGGGCACCGCGAACTCCCCATCCGCGCCGACTACGTGGGCAAGAATCTGCCGACCGCACGCACCGAGGTCGTCAAGGTGCGTCTGACCGAGACGGACGGGGTGGACCTTGTGGAACTGCACGACGTGGAGACGCTGCGATGACGGCGACCCCCCGCCCCCGGCACCTGCTCGACTTCCAGGGCTGGACGCCCGAGCGCCTGACTGCCCTGCTGGACAACGCGGACACGATGGCCCAGGTGCTCGACCGCCCGGTGAGAAAGGTCCCGGCGCTGCAAGGGCTGACGGTCTGCACGGCCTTTTTCGAGAACTCCACCCGCACGCGCATCTCGTTCGAACTCGCCGCCCGGCGCATGAGCGCGGACGTGGTGAGCTTCGCGGCGGGCGCGAGCAGCCTGAGCAAGGGCGAATCGTTGCGCGACACGGTGGAGGTCCTGACCGCCTACAAGGTGGATGCTTACGTCGTGCGGCATGGCGTGGCGGGGGCGGCACACCTCGTCGCGCGCTACAGCGGCAAACCCGTCATCAATGCGGGCGACGGGCGGCGGGCGCACCCCACCCAGGCCCTCCTCGACGCCTACACGGTGCGGCAGGAGTTCGGCACGCTGGAGGGGAAGACGGTCGCCATCGTCGGGGACGTGCGGCATTCGCGGGTCGCGCGTAGCAACGCGGAACTCCTGCCGAAGCTGGGGGCGAAGGTAGTTCTGTGCGGCCCCGCCACCCTCCTCCCCGCCGACCTCGCCGCCCTGCCCGGCGTGACGCTGACGACCGACCCGCAGGAAGCCGTCCGGGGTGCCCACGCCGTCATGGCCCTGCGGCTCCAGCAGGAGCGGATGGACGCGGGCTACCTCGCCAGTTTGGCGGAGTACGCCGACACGTATCAGGTGAACGAGCGGCTGATGCGGGAGGCCGAGAGCGGGGCCATCGCCTTGCACCCCGGCCCCATGAACCGCGACCTGGAGATCAGCTCGGACACCGCCGACGGGCCGCGCAGCCGCATCGTGCGGCAGGTGGAGAACGGGCAGGCGGTCAGGATGAGCGTGCTGTATCACCTGCTGGTGGGGCGGGAGTAGGGTGCGGCGAGCGGCGTTGGTCGGGCTGCTGACGCTTCAGGGATGGACGGTGGCCTGTTCTCCCGTGGCGGCCCCAGCGGAGGTCGTGCGGGCGCTTCAGGCATTAGAACGGGCCTCAGCAGGAGTGGATCAGGCCGCGTGTCGTCCACGCTCGGCGGTGAACTGTACCGTCTACCGCCTGCCACCTCAGACGGTGGCCCGGCTGCTGGCACAGGCCCACGGAACGCAGGCCCGGCGTACCGCGAACACTTGGGCAGTCACGGAGCGGGCCGAGTCGGGGAGAACGGCCTCCATCCGCGCCGGGCCGGGCGGGAGCATCCGCAAGGTCAAGGACACCTATACGGCCTACGAGCAGCTCTCAGAACGGCTCAACCGCCGCAGCGCCCAGCCCGCACGGTGGCGCAACTGCTCGCTGGCCGGATTGACGCGAGGCGTCTCCTTCACTGTCAAAAATTGCGGCTGGACAACGACGCCGCACTTCGGTTCGATGCGGGTTTTCCAATTCACTGTGGTGAAATCGGCGGACGCTAGCCTCCCCCCTGGACCCTACATCTGGTATCCGAACGACGGTGCGAACTGCGGCGGCCTCCCGACCCGGCAGAAGAATTGAGAAGAGGTATTCATGCTCACCATCACCAACATCAAACGCCCCAACTCCGATCAATCCGAATCCGTCACCGTAGAGAATGGCGCTATCAAAGGCTGGAATATCGGCGAACTTGGACAAGTCATTGACGGGCAGGGCGGCACCGTCGCGCCCGCCCTCATCGAACTCCACGCGCACCTGCGCGAGCCGGGGCAGACGGAGAAGGAAGACCTCGCCTCGGGTCTCGCGGCGGCGGCGGCGGGCGGGTACGGAACGGTCGTGTCCATGCCGAACACGTCCCCGGTCGTGGACGACCCGGCCATCGTGCGAATGCTGATTGAGAAGGCGGAGGGACTGGGATTTGCCCGCCTACGCCCGGCGGCGGCACTGACGAGGGGGCAGAAGGGCGAGCAACTGGCCGAACTGACCTACCTCAAGGAGGCCGGGGCCGTCATGTTCACCGACGACGGGCGCACGAACGAGAACGCCCGCGTGCTGCGGCTGGGGCTGGAGTACGCCCGCTCGCTCGGCATGGTGGTGAGCGTCCACGCCGAGGACGCCTCCCTGCGCGCGGACGGAGTGATGAACGAGGGGCCGGTGTCCGAGGAACTGGGTCTGCCCGGCAACCCGGCGGCAGCGGAGGCAGCCCGCGTGGCGCGCGATCTGGAGATCGTGGCTCAGACGGGGGCGCGGCTGCACGTCCAGCACCTCTCCACCGCCCGCGCGCTCGACCTCGTGCGGGAGGCGAAGGGGCGCGGCCTGCCCGTCACCTGCGAGGTCTGTCCGCACCACCTGACGCTGACGGACGAGGCGCTGCGGTCCTTCGACGCGATCTACAAGGTCGCCCCGCCGCTTCGGACTCAGGCGGACGCGGACCACCTCCTTGCCGGGCTGCTCGACGGCACCGTGGATTGCCTCGCCACCGACCACGCGCCGCACACGCGGGCGGAGAAGGAACGTGACCTGCTGACCGCACCTTCGGGCATCGCCTATATCGAACTCGCCTTCCCCCTGATGTGGACGCGCTTCGGGGAACAGCTTGGGCTGGAGCGGCTCCTCGACCTCATGACCGCCGCCCCCGCCCGCGTGATGGGCTGGCCCACGCCGACGCTGGAGGAGGGCGCTCCCGCCGATCTGGTCGTCCTCGACCTGGAGACGGAGCGTGAGGTCAACTCCGCCGAGTTCAGGAGCAAGGCGAAGTTCACCCCCTGGGCGGGCGAGACTTTGCGGGGCTGGCCGACGCTGACGGTAGTGAGTGGAAAGGTGACGTTCAGACGGGAGGGGTGAATATTACCCGCTCGGCATTGAGCCTCGGCACGCTCGGCCTGAGCGCATGGGCGGGCGTCACCCTCGCCCGGACCTACGGCTTCGAGGTCAACCGCTACCAGGTCGGGCTTCCCCGCCTGCGTGCGCCGCTGCGGGCCGTCCAGCTCAGCGACCTTCACCACGGGGTCTACATCCGCCGCCGCTCGGTGCGGGCGTGGGTGGACGCGGCGCTGGCCCTGCGCCCGGACGTGGTGCTCGTCACCGGGGACTTCGTGGACGCCGACCTGACCGCCTCCCCCGCCCCACTGTTCCGGGAACTCGCCCGGCTGCGCGCGCCCCTGGGGGTCTGGGCCGTGTGGGGCAACCACGACCTCGAATACACGGCACGGGTCGCCCACCGCACCGGGCAGCCTGCTCGCGAGGCACAGGACACCTTCGGGCGGAAGCTTGGGCAGGTGGACATCCGCCTCCTACGGAATGCAGGTGTCACCCTGCGGGACGACCTCTTCCTCGCAGGCGTGGACGATCTGCGCCGGGGACAGCCCGACCTCGCGGCGGCGCTGGGTGATACCCCGGAGGACGCTGCCGTGCTGCTGATGAGCCACAACCCCGACTTGCTGCCCGAGGTGCCCGCCCGCGTCGGCCTGACCCTGTGCGGGCACACGCACGGAGGGCAAGTCTGTCTGCCCGGTGGCGTTCCCCTCCTCACGTCCAGCCGCCACGGACGCCGCTTCGCCGCCGGGTTCGTGGGCGGTCCTGCGTCCGGCTTCGTTTCGCGTGGGCTGGGGGTGACGACCGTTCCACTGCGCCTGAACTGCCCACCCGAAATAGTGGTGTTCGACCTCGTGCCGGGATGAGGAGGCTACGGGCGCGGTCGCTCGAAGATCAGGCGGGTCGTGCCGGAAAACAACACCAACTGCCCGACGTTCTCGCTCACCACGTACGCTTCGGCGGCGTTCAGGCCATCCTCGAAGACACTCGGCGGCGTGAGGGGACAGCGGGCGGCGGGGTCGGGGGCGAGGGGCTGGACGCTGATCCTGACCCGGCTCTGCGCCGCCTCGATGGTCCCGGCGTAGGCTCCGCAGCCGAAGCGGCCCCGGACGGTGCCCCCCGCCACCCACAGGGCCGACGTGCCCGGCGAGACGGCACCCCTCAGCCCCTGCGCGTGCGTCAGTTGCCATGTACCGTTCAGGGGGTCGGGCGTGCCAGCCCGCGCCGTGGGGAGCGTGGCCGCCAGCGTCAGGGCAAGCAGGGGGAGGAGTGCGCGCATGGCTCAGATTCGGGGAGGAGGGTGACGGAGGGCTGACGGGGGGTGAGGGTGAAGGGCCAGGCTTTGAGAGGGCAAGCAGAGACGATTCGGTCAGGAAGGCGTCTCCCAGGAGAGACTTCCAGGCCGGTCGCCATTGGCGAAGAACTCCTTGAGTGCATCTACCGCAGCCTCATAAGACGCAGTACGGTTGAAAGCCACTTCGCTGCAACTTCCCCCATATAGAAAGACGTGGAAGGGTTCCTCTTCGATTCCATCCAACACATAGTCAAAACGCTGATTCCCCTTCTTCGGGGTGCCGCGAGCAAACATCACATGACTTCGATTTCCCTCCCCGACGGTGAGCAGGAATGCCCTGTCATCTATGGACAGCACAAAGTCAACCTGAATCTGAATGCTCACAGCCTCTTCGGTTGCTTTTCGCAACTCGGCCATCAAGTCCTTCAGAGTGGAGACGATGACCTTGTTCTTGTCTCCATCCCAGAACACTTCACGAGTAGGCATGGACACGAGGTCTACCCTGTGACCACCTCCCGCCCCAGCGCCGCGTGCGCCTCCATAAGCAACGCCTCCGTCTCGTCCCAGCCCACGCAGGCGTCGGTGACGCTGACGCCGGGGACGAGCTGCGAGAGGTCGGCGGGGATGCTCTGCTTGCCGGGGCGGAGGTTGGACTCGATCATCAGGCCCTTGATGACCGACGCGCCGCGCGTGCGCTGGTGGAGCACATCGCGCCACACGAGGCCCTGGCGGGTGTGGTCCGAGCCGCTGTTGGCGTGCGAGCAGTCCACCATCACGGCGGGGTCGAGCTTCGCCGCCCGCATCAGCCCCTCGGCCTCGGCGACGAACTGGGGGGCGTAGTTCGGCCCGCCCCTCCCGCCGCGCAGGATGACGTGCCCGTCGGGGTTGCCGCGCGTGTGGACGATGCACGACTGCCCATCGTCGTCCACGGTGAAAAAGGCGTGTGGGTGGCTGGCCGCCACGATGGCGTCCACCGCGAGCTTCAGGCCGCCGCCCGTGCCGTTCTTGAAGCCCATCGGGGCCGAGACCGCGCTCGCCATGACCCGGTGGGTCTGCGACTCGGTGGTCCGCGCGCCAAGGCAGGCCCACGCCACCGCGTCGAAGAGGAACTGCGGCGCGAAGGGGTCGAGCAGCTCCGTGGCGACGGGCAGCCCGAGTTCGGAGACGCGGATCATCAGCTCGCGGGTCAGGGCCAGCCCCTTGTTGATGTCGTTCGCTCCCGTCATGTCGGGGTCCATCAGGGAGCCGCGCCAGCCCACCGTCGTGCGGGGCTTGTCCACGTAGACGCGCATGTGGACCTCCAGCCGGTCTCTCACCCGCTCTCGCAGCGCGGCGAGGCGTTCGGCGTACTGGGCGGCCTGCCCGAAGTCGTGGACCGAACACGGCCCCACCACCACGAGCAGGCGGTCGTCCCGCCCGTGCAGGATGTCCTGGGCGGCGCGGCGGCCCGCCAGCACGGTGCGCTCGGCCCCCGGCGTGAGGGGCAGGCTCACCTTGAGGGCGCGGGGCGTGATCAGGGGGGTGAAGCCCGAGACGTTCAGGTTCTCGGTGCGGCCAGCCTGGATGAGGGGGTCGGGGTGGGTCATGTGCGGGCTTCCTCTCGTGGGGAGAACGAAAGCGCCCGGAGGGGGGATTCCTCCGGGCGGCTCGTGGCTGGGGTGGCAGCGCAGGCGTCAGGCCCGGTGGGAACCGAACCAATAAAAAAACGCGGCGCGCGGGGACATGGGCGCAGTGTACGCCTCACACGGGTGGGTGGGGAGGGGTGTCTAACCGGGCGGGCGTTCTCACCCCGCCGCCGTAAACCTTGAGAAAGGCTTCGGGTTGCCGGACCTGTCTAACTCGGGGGTGCCGGGCCGCCCGTAGACTGAACCCACGTCAGGCACGTCAGGGAAGGACATGGAGGGCGGAGGGAAGGGGTTCGCTCCGTCCCAGTGACGAACGGCGCGGTGAGGTGAGGATGGTACGAGGGAAGAACAGCGACCAGTGGGGCGCGCGGTGACGCTCGCCGTCCTCCTGCCCTTCCTGCTCGCCGGACTGGCCGCGTGGCTGGGGCCGCGCCTCGGGCGACGGACGGGGTACGTGGCGGCGCTGGCGTTCGTGCCCGCGCTGCTGCTCGCCGTGCCGCTCTCAGGGATGCCGGGCACACCTCCCGCCCTGGAGGTCACGCGTTGGGTGCCCACGCTCGACCTCGCGCTCGCCTTCCGGGGGGACGGCTTCTCGCTGCTGTTCGCCCTGCTGATCGGCGTGATCGGCGCGCTGGCGAGTCTGTACTCGGTGGCGTACCTCTCGGAGCGCGAGCGGTTCGGGCGTTTCTACGCCTACCTGCTGCTCTTCGGCGGCTCGATGCTGGGGCTGGTCCTCAGTGACAACCTCGTGGCGCTGTTCGGCTTCTGGGAGATGACGAGCGTGACGAGCTTCCTCCTGATCGGGCTGTGGCACACCCGCTCGGCGGCGCGGGACGGGGCGGTGAAGGCGTTTCTGGTGAGCGTGATCGGCGGGCTGGCCCTGCTCGCGGCGGTGGCCTTGATCGGCATCGCGGGGGGCAGCACGTCGCTCTCGGGGCTGGATGTGGACGCCCTGCGCGCCTCGCCCCTCTTCACGCCCGCGCTGCTGCTGACGCTGCTCGCCGCGTTCACGAAGAGCGCCCAACTGCCCTTCCACCTCTGGCTCCCGACGGCGATGGAGGCCCCCACGCCCGTCTCCGCCTTCCTGCACTCCGCGACGATGGTGAAGGCGGGCGTGGTGCTCGTCGCCAAGTTCGGGCTGCTGTTCGGCTCCTCGGCGCTGTGGAGCGGCATCATCGTGCCCGTCGGCCTCGCCACGCTCGTCTGGGGGTCGTGGCTCGCGCTGCGGCAGACGGACCTCAAGGCGCTGCTCGCCTACTCCACCGTGTCGCAACTCGGCCTCCTGATGAGCCTGTACGGGCTGGCGGACGCCGAGGGACGCTTCGCCGCGACCGCACACCTGCTCAACCACGCGGCCTTCAAGGCGGCCCTCTTCTTCGTGGTGGGCATCGTGGACCACGAGACGGGCACGCGCGAACTGCCGATGCTGGGCGGGCTGCGGCGTGTGCTGCCCCTCACCTTCGCCGCCGCCCTCCTCGCCGCGCTGAGCATGGCGGGACTGCCGCCGCTGGGGGGCTTCATCTCCAAAGAGCTGTTCTACGAGGGGATGCTCCACCACGGTCCCCTCTTCCTCGCGGTCGCCGTGCTGGGCAGTGCCCTGACCTTCGCGTACTCCTTCCGGCTGCTGCGCGTGTTCTGGGGACCGCTGCGCCACCCGGAGGACGCCCGCCCGCACGAGGCACCGCCCGGCCTGACCGTGCCCGCCGGACTCCTCGCGCTGACCGCCCTCGTCTTCGGGCTGCTGCCGGGGACAGCGGAGGCGCTGACACGGACGGCGCAGGGAGCGCTGAATTTCGCGGAGTACGGCGGGCACCTCCAACTCTGGCACGGCGTCACGCCCGCGCTCCTCGCCACGCTCCTCACCTGGGGACTGGGCGGGCTGCTCGTGTGGCAGGCGGGGCGGGTGGGGGACCTGCAACGTCGCCTCACGCCGCGCACGAACGCGAACACCGTCTACTACGCGCTGGTGGACGGAACGAACATCGTCGCCAGCCGCCTGATCGCGCGCACGCAGGGCCTCGCCTTGCCCGACCAGCTCCGCATCATGCTCGTCGCCGCCGGGCTGATCACCGGGTACGGGGTGTGGCGGGCACCGCAGGTGTTCCACGCCATCGGCACGCCGCCGCTCGCGCTGCTGCCGACGGCGGCGCTGCTCGTGGCGGGGGCGGTGGGGGTGCTGCTCGCGCGCAGCCGCCTGACCGCCGTGGTCGTGACGGGGCTGACGGGCTTCGGGAGCGCCGCCGCGTTCCTGGGCCTGCGCGCCCCCGACCTCGCGCTGACGCAACTGCTCGTGGAGGCGGTGACGGTGATCCTGTTCCTGCTCGCCTTCCGCTTCCTGCCGGGCAGCCGCGACCTGCCGCGCACCCGCTGGCGCTATGGGCTGGACGTGGGGCTGGCCGCCTCGGCGGGCGTGGGGGCCACGCTGCTCGTCCTCGCCAGCGTGCGCTTCCTGGCCCCGCCCATCTCGCCGTACTACCTGGAGAACAGCTACAGGCTCGGCGGCGGCAAGAACGTGGTCAACGTGATCCTGGTGGACTTCCGGGGCTTCGACACCCTCGGGGAGATCACGGTGGTCGGGATGGTCGCCCTCGCCGTGCTGGGGCTGGTGCGGCTGGGGCAGCGGGGCCGGACGCCCACGTCCGCCGAGGAGGAAGAATGAGTCCCAAACGCAGGAAATCGGCCACCCTCCCCCGCCCGAGCGAGGCCGCCGCCGCGCCCCTCGCCGGGGACCCCATCCTGCGCTCGGTGAGCCGGGCGGCCTTCGCGCTCGTGATTCTGTTCGCCATGCTGCTGCTGTGGCGCGGCCACAACGCCCCCGGCGGCGGCTTCATCGCCGGGCTGATGACCGCCTGCGCCCTGATCCTGCACCGCATGGCCTACGGCCACAGCGCCCTGCGGCTGGACCCGGCCCGGCTCGTGCCGTGGGGCCTCGCCCTCTCCCTCGTCACCGGACTGGTGCCCTACCTGCTGGGCAGGCCTTTCCTCAAGAGCGACTACGGCTACATCACCACCGCCCTGACTGGGGAGTTCGAGTGGGCGACCGCGCTGCTCTTCGACCTCGGCGTGTACCTCGTGGTCGTGGGGGCGAGCCTCGCCATCGCCTACGGCCTCATCGACGTGGAGCCGGACGAGACGGTGGAGGGGGACGGATGAGGGCTGCCAACCGCCAGCCGCCAGCCGCCAGCCCGAAGACGCTCCCGCTGGCCGCTGGAAGCCGGGAGCTGGTCGCCTGATGGAAACCCTCTTCGCCCTCCTGGTCGGCCTGCTCGTCGCGGCAGGGGTCTTTCTGCTGCTGTCGCGCACCATCGTGCGGGTGGTGCTGGGGCTGAGCTTCATCACCTACGGGGGCAACCTGGCGACGCTGACGGTGGCGGGCTTGCGGGAGGACGCGCCGCCGCTGCTCACGCTCCCCGGCCCCTACGTGGACCCGCTGCCGCAGGCGCTCATCCTCACGGCCATCGTGATCGGCTTCGCCACGACCGCGCTGCTCCTCACGGTCGCCCTGCGCGCGTATCAGGTGGCGGGTCACGACGACGTGGCCGCATTCGGCGACAACCTCGCCCGCGACACGGAGGCGGAGGACGGCATGATCGCCGACCCCGAGCACCAGGGGCCGGACCAGCCCGACGTAGAGGAGCCGAGGACGTTGGTGTACACGGCGAGGGGGCGGGAGTGAGGGAGCGGTCAGCTTTCAGCTTTCAGCGGTCAGGAAGAGATGGGGAGTGGAAGGTTTCGCTTCTGGGGTTGCCATGCTCGTTCACCCCCACCCGGCCTCCCCCCTCAAGGGGGAGGGGGAAAAGAAACGACGCCACTCACTCTCAAAGCCGCTCTGACGTTCTCTACAAACTAGAGAGCGTGGTCTTCTTGCTCCTCCCCCCTTGCGGGGGAGGCCGGGTGGGGGGTGGCAAGCCCCGCTTGCCCACCTCATCCCCAACCCTTGCGGAGTCAGCGTGACTGACCTCGCCTGGCTCACGCTCGCGCCCGCGTTGACACCGCTGGGGTTCGGGCTGCTGCTGCTGTGGCCGTGGGTGCGCCCGGTGCGGGTGGGGGTGGCGCTGGCGGGGGCGCTCCTGACGCTGGCGTTCGCGCTGGGGCTGCTCGCGGCGACGGCGGATGGGGCGGTGCTCGTGAGTGCCCTCGGTGGGTGGCCCGCGCCCTTCGGCATCGTGATGACGGCGGACCGGCTGGCGGCGGGGGTGAGCGTGCTGGGGGCGGTGAGCGCGGTCCTCGCCGTGTGGCAGGCTGCCGCCGACCCGGACCCGGTGCGCGAGAAACACCACCTCTTCGCGCTGATGAGCTTCCTCTTCGCGGGAGTGCAGCTCTCCTTCTTGACGGGCGACCTCTTCAACCTGTTCGTGGCCTTCGAGGTCATGCTCGTCGCCTCCTACGCCCTCGCCGTGCTGGGGTCCACGCGTGAGCAACTGCGCGAGGGCTTCCGCTACATCGTGATGAACCTCGCGGCGTCGGCGCTGCTCGTCGTGGCGTGCGGGCTGGCGTACGGGGTGCTGGGGACGCTGAACTTCGCGCACCTCGCCCAGAGGTCGGCGGAGTTGGGGCCGAACACGACCGTGACCGCCGTCGGGGTGCTGCTGCTGCTCGTCTTCGCGGCGAAGGGGGCACTCTTCCCGCTGGGCTTCTGGCTGCCGGGCACCTACCCGGCGCTGCCGCCCGCCGTGGGGGGCTTCTTCGCGGCGGTGCTGACGAAGGTCGGCGTGTACGCGCTCATCCGCGTGTTCACGACCGTCTTCACGGGCGAGGCGGGGGTGACGAATACGCTGCTGCTCCTGCTGGGCACGGTCACAATGTTGTACGGGGCGCTGGGCGCGGTGTCGCAGCGGGAGTGGCGGCGCATTCTGGCCTTCCTCGTCGTAAGTTCGGTGGGCTACCTCGCCTTCGGGCTGGGGGTGGGCACGGCGGAGGCGGTGCGGGCGAGCCTCGCCTACTTCGCGGTGAGCGTCCTCGTGACCGCCGCCCTCTTCGCCCTCGCCACGGTGGCCGAACGCGCGGCGGGGACGCGCCTCGTGCGGGTGCGGGGGATGCTGGACCATCTGCCCCTGCTCGCCGGGTGCTTCCTGCTGTGCGCCCTGACGGTGGCGGGATTGCCACCGACCGGGGGCTTCGTGGCGAAGTACGCCCTTGTGCGGGCGGGTTTGAGCCAGGGGTCAGTCCTCGCCGTCGTCGCGGTCGTGAGTGCGCTCGTCAGCAGCCTCCTCATCCTGTTCGCCCTCCTGGCAGTGTGGCGCGGCTTTTTCTGGGGCAAGCACCCGCCCGAGGACCCGGTGCGCCCGGTGCCGCTCCATCTGCGGCTGCCCGCCTACGTCGCCTGCGCGCTCGTGGCGGGGCTGGCCGTGTTTGCGGGGCCGCTGCTGGAGCGGGCCGACACCACCGCCGCCGAGTTGCGGGACAATACGCGCTACATCCGGGGTGTGCTGGGGGATGAACCCGTGATCATCCCGGCAGCCCCGACGGGAGAGGAGGGGGAGCGGTGAGGGAGATGTTGAGTTCACATCGGAAGGACGCGGGGAGTTGGGAGGCGAGGGGCGCGGTCCGGTCGTTCCTGTCCCCCCCTCCCAGCCTCCCCCACGAGGGGGGAGGAGCGAAACAACTTCTGCTTAAGCTCCAGCTCTTTTCTCCCTCCCTCCTTGTGGGGGACTTGCAAAGCTGCGAAGCAGAGGGTCGGGGAGGGGGGGAACAGGCACGCCATCCCAGCGCGGCCAACCCGACAGACACGCCGGAGTCCTCCCCATGAGGGGCCTCGCCCTCAACCTCCTCCTCGCCGTCGTGTGGGCGCTGTTCGCGGGGGAGGTCAGCCTGCGGGAACTTGTGGTCGGCTTCCTGCTCGGCTTCGGCATTCTGGCGGTGTTTCCCCGCGCGCTGGGGACGGGTGAATATGTGCGGCGCGGGCTGGCCGGGCTGGGGTTCGTGGGCTTCTTCCTGCGCGAACTCACGGTGGCGAACGTGCAGGTCGCGCTGTTCGCGCTGCGGCGGCATCCACCTCTCCACCCCATGATCGTCGCCGTGCCGCTGCGGGTGGAGGGCGACGGGCCGCTGACCTTCCTCGTCGCCGTCACCAACCTGATGCCGGGCACGGTGACGGTGGGCTTCAGCCCCGACCGCCGCACCATGTACGCCCACGCCATCGGCACGCCGGACCCCCGGACGACCCGCGAATCCGTCCACCGGGTCGAGGACCGTCTGCTGCGTGTGCTGCGGCCCACTTCCCCCCACCCGGAGGTCCGCCCGTGATCGTCAACCTCGCGCTCGGCATCGTCACCCTGTCCGTCCTGCTCGTCACCGTGCGGGTGCTGCGCGGCCCGTCGTGGGGCGACCGGATCATGGCCTTCGACTTCCTGAGCGTGAACCTCGTCGTTCTGTTCGCCCTGGTCGCGGTCAAGACGCGCCTCATCGTCGTGCTGGACGCCGCGCTCGTGCTGGGGCTGCTGGGCTTTCTGTCCACGGTGGCGCTGACGCGGTATCTGCTGCTGGGGAGGGTGATGAGGTGAAGCGGTCAGCAATCAGCGGTCAGCCGTCAGCAAGAAGAGCCTTCCGCCTTCTGCCTTCCGCCTTCTGCCCGCCGCAGGGATTTTTCCGTGGATGACTTCTACCCCCCACGCGACATTCCCATCCTGATCGGTGCGTTTTTCGTCCTCACCGCCGCCGTGGCGCTCGTGCGCTTTCCCGACCTGTACTCGCGGCTGCACGCGAGCAGCAAGCTGGTGACGCTGGGGTCGGCGGGCATCTTTCTGGGGGTGGCGTTCGAGCTGGCGGACGCGGCGGCGTTCACGCGGCTGGCCGCCGTGCTGCTCTTCCAGTTCCTGACGACGCCCCTCACCGCGTACCTGATCGCGCAGGCCGCCTACCTGCGGGGCCTCGCGCCGAGGCTGGAGGGCGTGGACGAGTGGGGGGCGCTGGGGCAGGCGGAACAGGTCATCGAGGCGGAAAGGGAAGCGAAAGCGGCAGAGCTGTAGCAAGAGGAGCGAGGCCGGGACAGGTGATCTCCGTCCCGGCCTCCTCCAAGAGAAGTTACGCGGCGGGCCGTGCCCCCTCTCCACGCGTCCTCCACAGGCTGACGAGGACGCCGCCCGCGAGGATGGCGACGGTCACGCCGAGGCTGATGGCGGGGTCGAGCTTGCCGTAGAACTGGTTGTAGAAAATCTTGCCGCCGATGAACACGAGGACGAGCGCGAGCGCGGGCTTGAGCGCCTGGAAGCGGTGGATCAGGGCGTCGAGGGCGAAGTACAGGGCGCGCAGGCCGAGGATGGCGAAGATGTTGCTCGTGTAGACGATGAAGGGGTCTTGCGTGATGGCGAAGATCGCCGGAATGGAGTCCACCGCGAACACGAGGTCGGCGGCCTCCACGAGCAGCAGGGCGAGCAGCAGCGGCGTGGCATGGAGGCGCACCCGCCCGGCGGCGTCGGGCAGACGGGTCACGAACCGCTCGCCGTCGAGCTTCGGGCTGATGGGCATGACGCGGCGCAGGGCGCGGACGACGGGGTGACGCTCCAGGTCGGGCGCGTGGTCGTGGGCACCCTTCTGGAACAGCAGCTTGAGGCCGGTGACGAGCAGGAAGGCCCCGAACACCCACATCACCCACGCGAAGTTGCTCACGAGCGCTGCGCCGAGGCCGATCATGATGCCGCGCAGCACGATCACGCCGAGGATGCCCCAGAACAGCACCCGGTGCTGGAGGTGGCGCGGCACGGCGAGCGCCGCGAAGATGATGCTGATGACGAACACGTTGTCGAGCGCGAGCGCCTTTTCCACCGCGAAGCCCGTGAAGTACGCCAGGCCGCTCTCGGCCCCCAGGGTCAGCCACACCCAGCCGCCGAAGGCGAGCGCGATGGCGATGTAAAAGGCGCTCAGGCGCAGGCTCGCGGCCACGCCGATCTCCTGCGGGCCGCCGCCGCCCTTCGCCTCCCGCCGCCGACCGAGCACGCCGAGGTCGAAGGCCAGCAGCGCGGTCACGAGCGTGAGAAACAGCAGCCACATCCAGGCGGGCTTGCCGAGCCAGAGGGTCATCAGGAATTCCATCGGGGAGTACCCTTCCGGTCGCCCACCCGTGCGCTCCCGCCCGCCTCACCCCACCAACGAGGGGGGCCAGACTGGAACAGGAGCCGGGGCGGCGTCCTGTCCGAGTCTGGCCCTCACCGCACGGGACCGGGGTGGGCATCCCACCCGAACTGTCGGTCCCGCGCACCCCGCCCCGTGGGTCACACGTTGGGGCGGGGCGGCGTACTCCCCCGGAGTACCCTCACTGTGCCAGTGTCCCCCGCGCCCTTTTGTGAGGTGAGATACATGACCGGGGGTGGGGGTGGAGGGGGTCGCCAGAAACCTCACACGGCTCTGGGGCGGTCCTCTGTTCGTGGTCTACCCCTCGTCGATTCCCCGCAGCCGCTCCACCCGGTCAGCCAGTTCGCCCAGCTCCAGACTGCGAAGCGACTTGGCCGCGCGGTTCACCCCCGCCTCGTCCACGCGGTTCTCATTCCACCCGGCGATGAGCATGGCACAGCCTTGCAAGGCGTCGGTGACGGTCTCCTTGTGGAACATGGCGGCGAGGTTGCCGGGCTGCCCCGGCTGGGTCTGCTGCACCTGCGCCTGCACGTCCAGCACGACCTGCATGAAGACCTGATCGAGCCTCACGCGGTCATCCGGGGCGATGAGTTTGTCCTGTCCTGCCTGATCCTGGGTCATGGGGGGCAGTGTAGGACGCCGGGCGACGCCCTGCCTGTCTGACCGCCGACCGTGCGGGGCGGCACGGTTGAGTATCTTGGGACCAACCCAGTCGGGGCAGACCCGGACGCGAGGAGGCGGGGAACATGAAGTACGAGCCGGGCAGCAGGTTCTTCGACGAGATGTTCACGCCGGGCGGGGCAGTGCGCCCCCACTACCAGGGGCTTCAGGAGTACCTCGCCGAGCAGGGGGTCGAGGAGTTCGAGCGCCGTCACCGCCTGCTCGACCTCGCCTTCCGCAACCAGGGCATCACCTTCACGGTGTACGGCGACGCGCAGGGCACTGAGCGCACCTTCCCCTTCGACCCGGTGCCGCGCGTCATCCCCGCCTCGGAGTGGGCGCACGTGGAGGCCGGGCTGACCCAGCGGGTGCGGGCGCTGAACGCCTTTCTCGGCGACATCTACACGAACGCGCAGATTCTCGGCGACGGGGTGATGCCCGCCGAACTCGTGTACACGTCCGCGCACTTCCGCCGCGAGGTCCACGGGGTCCGGGTCCAGCACGGGCTGTACACCCACATCGTCGGCACCGACCTCATCCGGGACGAGAAGGGCGAATACCTCGTCTTGGAGGACAACCTCCGCTCGCCCAGCGGCGTGTCGTACCTGCTCGCCAACCGGCAGGCGATGACGCGCATCTACCCCGGCATGTTCCGGGGCCAGGGGGTGCGCCCGGTCGGGCACTACACCAACGCCCTGCTGAACCTCCTCCAGTCGCTCAGCCCGCGCGAGAACGGCACGGTCGTCGTCCTCACGCCGGGGATGTACAACTCGGCGTACTTCGAGCACGCCTACCTCGCTCAGCAGATGGGCGTGGAACTCGTCGAGGGCCGCGACCTCTTCGTGGACGGGGGCCGCGTGTGGATGCGGACGACCGGGGGCAGGAGGCAGGTGGACGTGATCTACCGCCGGGTGGACGACGACTTCCTCGATCCCCTCACCTTCCGGCGCGACTCGGCGCTCGGCGTCTCGGGACTGGTGGAGGTCTACCGTCAGGGCCGGGTCGCCATCGCCAACGCCATCGGCACGGGTGTGGCCGACGACAAGGCCGTGTACGCCTACGTCCCCCAGATGATCCGCTACTACCTGAACGAGGAACCCCTCCTGAACAACGTGCCGACGTATCTGGGCTGGAACCCCGACCACCTGGGGTACATGCTCGCCCACGCGGACGAACTCGTGTTCAAGGCGGTCGGCGAGGCGGGCGGGTATGGGATGCTGCTCGGCCCCTACGCGACGCGGGCGGAGGTGGAGGCGTACCTGGAGAAGGTCAAGGCCGCCCCCCGCGAGTTCATCGCGCAGCCGGTGGTGGGCCTCAGCCGTCACCCCACCTTCTACCCCGATTCGGGGGAGTTCGAGGCCGCGCACGTGGACCTGCGGCCCTACATCCTGTGCGGGCGCGACACCACGACCATCGTGCCCGGCGGCCTGACCCGCGTGGCCCTGCGGCGCGGCTCGCTCGTCGTGAACTCCAGCCAGGGCGGGGGCAGCAAGGATACCTGGGTCCTCGATCACGACGGGCGCGCCACCCCGCGCAGCATGAGTCAGCTCATGGCGGGAAGTGCCCCGCTCGTCACTCAGGCGCAGAGCCAGTTTCAGAGCGGTTTCGGGGGGGCGCAGCAGGCGCAGAGCCAGTCCCAGACGGGCGGCGGGAGTCAGGCGCAGAGCCAGAGCCAGAGTCAATCTCAGAGCCAGCCGCCCACGGGCACGCCGCCGGGACCGGACACGCCCGGTCAGCACTCCTACCAGCAACAGCAGGAGAAGCCCGAACTGGGGGTGGAGGACCCCGGCCCGCCCGAGCCGCCGCTGGGGCAGAACGCCGCGCACACGCCGCCCTCCCCAGGAACACCCCCGGCGGGCACGCCGCCACCCGAGGGAGCGCCCGGCCAGCACTCCTACCAGCAGGAGTTGGAGAAGGGCGAGTTGGACACCACCGAAGGAGACGACCGCTGATGCTGCTCCTGTCCCGCCTCGCCGAGAACCTGTTCTGGATCGGACGCTACGTGGAACGCGCCGAGAACACGGCCCGGCTCCTGAACGTGAACTACTACGCCACGCTGGAGATGTCGGGCCGCACCCGCGAACACTGGCTGCCGCTGCTCGAACTCACCGGGGGCGAGGCCGAGTTGCGCGCGAAGTACGGGCGGGTGGACGCGCGCTCCATCTCCGCGTGGCTGGCCTTCGACCGGGACAACCCGTCGAGCATCGCGTCGAGCGTCCTGCGCGCCCGCGAGAACGCGCGTGGTCTGCGCGACCGCATCCCCTCCGAGATGTGGGAGGCCCTGAACCGCACCTACCTCAACCTGTGTTTCCAGAGCGAGGCGGTGCTCGACCGCGACGGCCTGTTCGAGTTCTGCGTCTCGGCGCGTGACGCCTCGCAGTTCTTCTTCGGGATCGCCTTCGCCACCCTCCCGCGCGACGAGGGCTGGTCCTTCATGCGCGCGGGGCAGATGCTGGAGCGCGGCGACAACGTGATCCGGGTGCTCCAGACCCGCTTCCAGGGGGTGGACGCGGAGGTGCTCAGCGACCCGGCGCAGCGTGCCCTTCAGGACCAACGCTGGGTCAGCGTCCTGAAGGGGGCGAGCGCCTACGAGGCGTACCGCAAGCGCGTCCACAGCGGCATCGACCCCGTTCACATCGCCGAATTCCTGCTGCTGGACGAGTTCTTCCCGCGCAGCGTCCGCTACAGCGCCGAGAACCTGTACGACGCCCTGAACCAGATCGAGCGCCACCACCCCGGCGCGCACCCCGACATCCTGCGTTTGTCGCGCTGGCTCGTCGCCCGGCTGCAATTCGCCAGCATCGGGAACATCCTGGCGGAGGAGGACCCCGGCCTGGAGGAACTCCTCGGCGACTTCAACCGGGTGGGCGCGGCGATCACGGCGGCGTTCTTCCAGCAGGAATGAGGGGGCGGCCAGCGGCCAGCCGCCAGCTTCCAGCCGGAGAGTGGGAGGGGCAGAGACCACTCAGCTCCCGCTCTTTTGCTCCTCCCCCCTTGCGGGGGAGGCCGGGAGGGGGGTGGCAAGCCCCGCTTGCCCAGCCTTTCGCCGTGCCTCAGCCTCCTTCCCAACCACACCTCAAGAGGACGCAACTCGCCTTTTCGCCCCGCCGCCGATCAACCCCAGCCAGCCCTTTCCCCGCCCCGGTGGTCTGCACCGCGTCACGTTCCCCCGCGCCCGGCGTGCGACACTGACCGGCGAGGCCCACGGGCCGCTCAGGCTGAGGCCCCTGCCCCCTATGCGCTGTGAGATTCGCCATACCACCGAGTACCGCTATCCCAAGTCCGCCTGGGATTCCTTCAACGAGGTGCGGCTGCACCCCTCGCGGGAGGCCCGCCAGAGCGTGCGCTCCTTCCACCTCCACGTCGAGCCGGAGGCGGAGATCACCTCGCACAAGGACTACTTCGGGGCCATCGTCCACCACGTCCACGTCCACGAGCCGCACCTGACCCTCAAGATCGAGGCGCAGGCCATCGTGGACACGCACCCCGTTCCCGACCCCCCGCCCATCTCCTTCGCCGAGTTGCGCGCGATTCGCGGCCCGCACGGCGAGTTCCTGTTCGCCAGCCCGCGCGTGCCCGCCGGGGACTGGCCGGGCGTCTTCGGGGTGCGGCGACCCACGCCCGGCGACGACCTGCCGACCTTCCTGATGGACCTCACGACGTACCTGCGCCGCCGTTTCACCTACGACACGCGGGCGACCTCGGTGGGCACGCCGCTGGCCGAGTTCGCCACGCACGGACGCGGGGTGTGCCAGGACTTCACCCACGCGATGCTCGGCGTGGTGCGGACGCTGGGCGTCCCGGCCCGCTACGTCAGCGGCTATCTCTACTCCGGCGGCGAGATGCGCGGGGCGGAGGCCACCCACGCCTGGGTCGAGTGCCTGCTTCCCGGCTATGGCTGGCTGGGCTACGACCCCACCAACGACTGCCTCGCCCGCGAGCGCCACGTCAAGATCGGCCACGGGCGCGAGTACAGCGACGTGTCCCCCGTGCGCGGCACGTATTACGGCGGCGGGCGCGGCGAGCTGGATGTGGAGGTGCGGGTGTACGGCGAGCAGTAGGGGCAAAGGGCGGGGGCGGAGGTGGTAGTCATCCCACTCCCTCCGCCCCTTCGCGCTGCCCCTCCTCAGAATGGCAGGAGGAGGCCGACGGCCCAGTGCGCCACACCCGCCAGGATGAGCGTGACCGCCGCCCCCACCCCGTCGCGCAGGTTCATGCTCGACCCGACCGCGAGGTAGCCGAAGAAGATCATCACCGCCGAGATCAGCACGCCCACGATCCACCCCAGGATGGGGATGATGCCCAGCAGAGAGCCGATGATGCTCAGGGGCACGAAGAAGAGGGCGAAGGAGTAGGCCACCTCCGGATAGGTCCCCGTGCCCCGGAAGAGGTACTTGCCGATCAGGTACACCGCCCCGGTGAAGATCATGAACTGGAGAGGAATCAGGATCAATCGGGTGATGAGCTGGCCGAGAACCGTCGTCCCCTCGTGGAAGGGCGCGAAGATGGCGGCGATCACGGCGGAGACGAGCGCGGCGAGCAGCACGTAGGTCAGCGCCTGCGAGATGCCGCCGCGCCGCTCGAACAGCTCGAAGGTCTGGGGGGCCGGGCGCGTCAGCACGGCGGCGCTCTGCGAGAACATATCGGCGAGGCGGGCCTGTATGGGGGAGGGAGGCGTGGTCATGCCGCAGAGTACGGCGGGTGGGGCGGGGGTGTTCCGGTGGGCGGGAGGAGGTGAAGTGGGTCTAAAGGGGACGTAAGACTAATGGGAGCGGCGGCATCCACCCCACAGCCTACGCCCCGCCCGCACGGTTGCCCTCCCGCCCCCGTGAGACAATCCTTCCCATGACCGACTTTCCCCTCACCTCCCAGGCCGACGAGGCCCAGCCCAACGGGGCGCAGACTCCCAGCGAGACGCCCGACACGGAGACACCCACTGCCGAGACACACAGCGGCTTCGTCGCCATCGTCGGCAAGCCCAACGTGGGTAAGAGCACGCTGCTCAACGCCTTCCTCGGCACCAAAGTTGCCCCGACCAGCCCGCGCCCGCAGACCACCCGCCGGGGCGTGCGCGGCATCTACACCACGGAGGACCGTCAGATCGTCTTCGTGGACACGCCGGGCCTCCACAAGCCCAAAGATGCCCTCGGCAAGTACATGAATCAGGAGGTCCACAGTGCGCTGAGCGACGTGGACGCGATCATCTGGGTCGTGGACCTGCGCCGCCCGCCGAGCGACGAGGACGGGCTGGTGGCCCGGCAGGTGCGCGATCTGCCCAAGCCCCTCTTCCTCGTGGGCAACAAGACGGACGCCGCCAAGTACCCCGACGAGGCGATGAAGCTCTACCGCGCGCTGCTGGAGGGCCGCACGGGCGCGACGCAAGGGGCCATGCTCAGCGCGCAGAACAACCCGGCGGCGGTCGCTTCGTTGCGCGAGCAGGTGCTGGAGCTGCTGCCGGAAAATCCCTTCTTCTTCCCGGACGCGGGAGCCTCCGACCAGAGCCGCGAGCAGTGGGCCGCCGAGATCATCCGCGAGGAGGCAATGAAGAAGCTGCGCGAGGAGCTGCCCTACACCGTCGCCACCCGCGTGGGCAGCTGGACCGAGCGGCAGGACGGCCTCGTGCGCATCGAGGGCGAGATCATCGTCGAGAAGAACGCCCACAAGGGCATGGTGATCGGCGCGGGCGGCAAGCAACTGCGCGAGATCGGGCAGGCCGCCCGCAAGCAGCTCGAAGTCTTCCTCAACCGCAAGGTCTTCCTCGGGCTGGAGGTCATCGTGATTCCCGGCTGGCGCGAGGACGAGGAGGCGCTTCGGGAACTGGGGTACGAGTAAGGGAAGCGGCCAGCCGCCAGCTTCCAGCGGCCAGCAAAGCAGAGGCGGGCGGCTCAGGCTCCCGGTAGGCCGCCTCCACGAACAATTTCGTGTGGTACATGCGGACCTCGCCGCGCTCGTACAGGGCGTCAAACTCGGCGCGGGTGAAATAATGGGCCTCCCGGACCTCGCCCGCAAACTCGGCCAGAGGAGCGGGGGCGTCCGCATTGCCCACCACCTCCGCCAGCCACGCGAACCGCTGGACGAGCACGCCGTCCGGGAAGCGGCCCAGCAGCACGTCGAGCAACCTCACGGGGCGGACGGTGAGGCCCGTCTCCTCGCGCGTCTCGCGGACGGCGGCATCCTGCGGGTTCTCGCCCTCCTCCACGCTGCCGGAGGGGATGTGCCACAGGCCCGCGCTACCCGGCTTGCCCTCCCGCACGAGCAGCACCTCATCTCGGTTGTTTAGGATGACCACGCCCGCCGCACGGTGGGTCACGGGGATGTGGAACGTCTCGTCGTACTGCACGCTGGGCAGCCTACCAACCGCGCCGTTCCCGCAGACCCGAAATGTGCGCGACGTGATGCCGCCCGTGCCACGCGTACATCCCGCCGAGGGTGTCCACGGTATAGGTTCGACCCTGTGCCGGATGCATCCACTCACGCGCCCATTCCTCCGCCGTCAGGCTCTCCATCACGGCGACCCAGCGGGCGTGCAGGCCGTCCAGCACGCTGAGGCTGACTTCCACGGGCAGGCGCACGTCGGCGAGTTCGGCCCACAACCCCTCCTCGTAGGGCTTGACGGTCGGGCGGTCCTCGGTGAGCGCGAGCTTGAGCCGCGTGACGGCGTTCATGTGGCTGTCGGCGACGTGGTGGACGACCTGCCGCACGGTCCAGCCGCCTTCACGGTAGGAGGTGTCCAGTTGCGCGTCGGTCAGCCCGGCGACGGTGGCTCGAAGCTCGGCAGGCAGGGCGCGGATGGCTGCCAGCGCCTCGGCCCGCTCCCCCGCCGTGAGCGTGAGCGGCTGGGGCATCGGGCCGAGGGGAGAGCGGGGGTCGGGCGTCGTCATTCTCTGGTCTCCTTCCTCGTCCAGCGTTCGGCGTCGCGGGTCTCGATCTTCTCCATCATGCGGGTGAAGCCGCGCTCCAGGCTCAGGCCCCGGCGGTTGGCGAGGCAGACCATCACGAACAGCAGGTCGGCGAGTTCCATCTCCAGGTCGCCCACGTCCTCGCCCGGCTTGGGCGTCTTGCCGTTCTCGTGCGCCAGTACGCGGGCGATCTCACCCACCTCCTCCGTCAGCCGCGCGAGCAGCAGCAGGGGCGGGAAGTACCCCTCCTCGAACTGCGAGATGTAGGCGTCCACCCGCGCGCCCGCCTCCTCAAACGTCAGGCTCATGCCCCCAGCCTAGAGGCCCGCCGCCCAAAAGCGAAACAGCCGCCCGGAGACGGCTGAGAGCTGACCACTGACGGCTGACCGCTTACCGGATGTAGAAGTACGTCTCCTGAATGTCCCGGTCGGCGGGCGCATAGGGCCGCAGGTAGTCGTTCGTGGAGGTGTTCCAGCGGTCGCCCGTATACACGCCGCCGAAGACGGGGGCAGCGGCGGGCCGCACGCGCGTGAACAGCACCCGGACGCGCTGGAGGCCGCGCGGCGGGGCCACAGTGTACGTCTCGCCGTCCTGCGGGCGGGGGAAGACGGTGGTGCCGGGGTTCACGTACACGTTGCGGGTGATGGTGCTCGCGTACCCGTTGGGCTGGAGGGCCACCAGCGTCACGTACCCGGCGGCCCGCGTGGTCACGCCGATCCGCACCGACTCGCCCACGAGGTAGTTGCTGCCCTCGCCCCGGTCGGGCTGAACGTCCACGATGAGGTTGCCGCCCGCCGAGCCGACGTTCGACCGGGAGGTGAGGGTGCAGGAGGTCAGGCCCACGGCCAGCGTGCCGAGCAAAAGGGCTGTACGCATGGGGCCAGCATACGGACGCAGCCTGACGGAACGCTGAGGGAAAGGCGTGAGGATGGGCGCGGAAAACCTCATCCCGGAGGTCTTAAATGGAGTTGGACGGGTTCAAACCGCATAAGCGCGGAACTCCCTTGAACGCTCGAGTGCAGGAGAAAGCGCGTGTACCGGATATGCTCTTTTCTCCCTCCCTCCTTGTGGGGGAGGGTCGGGGAGGGGTGACGAACACCGCTCGTCCTGCTGCCAGACAACGAAAACTCCCTTCTTACCTGATCTTCAAAACCCGTCAAACGTGTTCGGGCAGGCCGCGTCCTATGAAGCCTCCACCAGAGCAGGCGTGAACGAGCCTGACGGCCTCATCACCCCGTCCCAGCCCACCTCCTCCCTGCAAATTGCTACCCAACGCAGGGTCCCGCTACCCACGCGCGACGTAGCATGACCCATGCCCCGCCCCCGCCTCACGCGCGCCTCGACGGCGGCACTGCTGGCCCTCGCGCTCACGGCCCCTGCCGCCGCGCAGACGAACGCGCCGTCCCCGCTGACTCCCTCCGGCACGTATACGACGAGCCGCTTCTTCGAGGACCTGCGGCGGGGCGAGGTCCGCTCCGTCTCGCTCGACGGGGCCGGAAACGCCACGGTCTCGCTGCAAAGTGCGACGCGCCCCCGCTCGGTCGTCCTGCCGCCGGACGCCACCACGATCACCCGGCTGCGTGAGGCGGGCGTGCCCGTGCGGGTCACGGCGGGCGGCTCCCCCTTCGGCTGGGTGGGCCAGGTCCTGCCCCTCATCCTCACGGGCCTGATCCTGCTCGTGCTGTGGCGCAGCCTGCGCGGTCCGTCGGGCGGTGGGGCGGCGTCGACGTTCGGGAAGTCGAAGGCGGCGGTGATCAGCGAGGGCCAGATCAAGCTGACGTTTGCGGACGTTGCTGGTTGTGACGAGGCAAAACAGGACTTGCAGGAGGTCGTGGACTTCCTCC